>CAIQMJ010000555.1 GCA_903872875.1 uncultured Variovorax sp. | reverse complement strand
GTTGAGCTGGTTTGAGCTGCATCGCCAGCGCACTGGCGATGCAGCTCAGCGAACTTGGCCGGTGGCTTTCGCCCGCAATTGCTGTGCGGTCGGACCTCGTTGTAGTCCTGGCGCCAGAGCGTGATGGCAGATCGGGCCTGCTGCAGTGTCTCGAACCACTGTTCGTTCAGGCACTCGTCCCGGAACTTGCCGTTGAAGCTCTCGATGTAGCCGTTCCGCATGGGTCGTCCCGGCTCGATCAGGATGTGGCGGATGCCATGCGTGCTGGCCCAGCCCATGAAGGCGCGACTGGTGAACTCCGGGCCGTTGTCGGTGCGCACTGCCAGCGGGTAGCCCCGGAAGACAGCGGCCTGGTCGAGCAGCCGTGTGACGTACTGGCCCGAGATGCCCCAGTCCACCGCGATGCTCACGCACTCGTGGCTGAAGTCATCAGCGACCGTCAAGCACTTGATGCGCCGCCCCGTGCTCAGGCTGTCGCTGACGAAGTCCATGCTCCACACCTCATTGACCGTCGTGGCCAATTGCAGCGGCACGCGTTCCCCGGTCGGGCGCTTGGGCTTCTTGCGCTTTCGCACTGCCAGGTTGGCAGCGCTGTAGAGCCGGTAGACCTTCTTGTGATTCACACCGGGGAAGTGCGGGCGCAGCATGTCATGGATGCGCCGATAGCCGAAGCGCCGGCGTGCATGCGCGATCTCGACGATCTTGCCGCTGAGCTCTTTGGTCATGGCATCGGCCTCGGGTGGATGGCGGTAGCTGTCGCGGGAGAGCCCCACAAGCCTGCAGGCGCGCCGCTCGCTCAGATCGCATTGCTCGATCATGGTGGCGATGGCCGCGCGCTTGGCCTGTGGGGCTAGCGCTTTACCCCGAAGGCGGTGTTCAGTGCGTGGATGTCCAGGGGGGCCTCTGCCAACGGCTTCTTGAGCTTGCTGTTCTCGGCCTCGAGTTCACGCAACCGCCGGGCGTCGGGCACGTCCATGCCGCCATACTTGGCGCGCCATTTGTAGAAGGTCGCGTCGCTGAAGCCGCCCTTGCGACACAGATCCTTGATCGGCAAACCGGCCTCGGCCTGCTTGATGAAACCGATGATCTGCTCCTCGGCAAATCTGCTCTTTCTCATGTCCGTCATTCTCCAAGTTGACGGACTTCGCTGCAATTACGCTGGTACGGCTGGCAGGGGGCGGGTCAGTCTTGACAGCTTTGGAGTCCAGGAATGCGATTGCCCCGGTTTCGGGCGCTCCCCACGGCACGGCCGCGGGAAACGGCAGTCAGAGGGAAAATCGGGAAGGCCGGCGGTCGCGGCTATCGGCCGGCGATTTCGTCCGAGTTGTCCTGAGCGTTCGGCGGGGGAACGTCGTTGGCGGGTGGGACAAGGCCCACGAGCAGCCAGAGGCGGCCAGCCTCGTCATACGTCTTGCGGTGAAGAGGGTCCGCGGCAAGCCATTGCAAGAACTCGCCGCGCGCTGCATCGCAGAGGCCTCCGCACTCGTGCTGGTTGCGCACCCATGTCCATGCAGCCTGCCAGACCGGGTCGTTCGCCTTGTCCTTCGTCATCGGCGTTATCGTATCGCCGACGACGATGCGCCGTCAGCCGCCCTGAACCAGGTAGCGGCAACTTTCAAGGGCGGCGTCGGCGTCCTTGATCATGAAGTTCACCAGCGTGGCAGAGCAGCCGAGCCGCACGGCAATCTCTCGCTGCGTCATGCCACTCAGCCGATTGAGCTCGAACGCCAACCGGGTGCGCGCGGGAAGCGCACCGAGCACACGTTCAATTACGGCCAATGCCCGGCGCCCGTCGAGCGAGCGTTCGGGCCCTTCGTTGTTCGGTGGACTGACGAGCTCGATGTCCTCGCAGTAGGTCCGATAGCTGGCCTCGACGGACTGCTTTCGGTGATAGTCGAAGGCCACACTGCGCACCACCTGGCAGCAATACCCGAGAGGCTTTCGCACGTCGCGATCGGAAGCACCGTCGGCGAGTTTGAGGTATGCGTCCTGCAATACCTCGTCGGCAAGATCTGCGGTGCGGACGATTTTTTGAGCCACGCGCTGGAGCTGAGTTCGGTTTGCAATGAAGATCGCCCCCAATGTGGGCTCGGATGGCTGCAGCAATATGTCCACGCACACTCCTAGCATGTAGATATTTCGGATTAGTAATGAGAATCATTACCTTTCTTGCAAAGGGGACACTCCTCGCGCTATCGCTCGTCCCCACACTGCATAGTGAACCGCCCCGGGTTTTGAGGAGGCTCCAATCTTTGAGAGGATGGAGCCATGAGGAAGTCAGTGAAGTTTTCACCCGAGGTTCGCGAGCGCGCGGTGCGCATGGTGTTCGAGCACCGAGGCGAGTACGAGTCGCAATGGGCAGCGGTGGTGTCGATCGCAGCGAAGATCGGCAGCACGCCGCAAACCCTGCTGAACTGGGTTCGCCAGCATGAGCGTGACACGGGGCAGCGTGAGGGCGTGACCACGGCCGAGGCCCAGCGCGTCAAGGAGCTCGAACGCGAAGTGCGCGAGCTGCGCAAGGCCAACGAGATCTTGAAGCTTGCCAGTGCGTTTTTCGCCCAGGCGGAGCTCGACCGCCGTCTGAAGTCTTGATGGAGTTCATCGATCAGTATCGCCAGGCGCACGGGGTCGAGCCGATCTGCAAGGTGTTGCGGATCGCCCCATCGGCCTATTGGCGCCACGCTGCTCGGCAGCGCAATCCGGCGTTGCACTGCGCACGCGCTCAGCGCGATGCAGCCCTGGTGCCGCACATCGAACGCGTCTGGCAGGCCAACCTGCAGGTCTATGGTGCTGACAAGGTCTGGCGGCAACTCCAGCGAGAGGGCGTGCTGGTGGCACGCTGCACCGTCGAGCGGCTGATGCGTCGCTTGGGCCTGCGCGGCGTGATACGTGGCAAGGTCGTGCGCACGACGATCGGCGATGCCAAGGCCGCTTGCCCGTTGCATCGAGTCAATCGGCAGTTCAGCGCACAGCGGCCGAACCAGCTGTGGGTGTCGGACTTTACCTATGTCTCGACCTGGCAGGGCTGGCTGTACGTGGCCTTCGTGATCGACGTGTTCGCCAGGCGCATTGTGGGCTGGCGGGTCAGCAGTTCGATGCGCACGGACTTCGTGCTCGACGCGCTGGAGCAGGCGCTTTACGACCGGCAGCCCGAGCGCGACAGCAGCTTAATTCATCACTCGGACAGGGGGTCGCAATACGTGTCCATCCGCTACAGCGAGCGACTGGCCGAGGCCGGCATCGAGCCCTCGGTGGGCAGCAAGGGCGACAGCTACGACAACGCCTTGGCCGAAACGATCAACGGTTTGTACAAGGCCGAACTGATCCATCGCCGCGCGCCTTGGAAGACCAAGGAGGCCGTGGAACTGGCCACGCTGGAGTGGGTGTCCTGGTTCAACCACCACCGGCTGCTCGAGCCGATCGGCTATGTCCCACCGGCGGAATTCGAGGCGAACTACTATCGTCAAATTGAGCAGCAGGCCATGTCGGCCTGACTCAAGCCAAGGGGCCTCTACGAAACCCGGGGCGGTTCAGAGACGTTTCGATACCGAGAAGGGAGACAGCCTGCAGGATCGCTGGAGTAACGCTAGCTCGGCATTAAACTCCTGCCGGAGCCCCCCCAAGCTCTCTGCCAAGCACAGGCAACGGCATCGTGACCCGTCGCTATCTGGAAGCTGCCGCTGCTGGTCTTTAGCGCGAATTGGTACGACCCGCATCGTGCAAGCGGGCGACGTTACTGTTCGTCCTGCGGTAGAACGGTTGGGGCATAGGATCCGTGTGGATCTCGGCTCGGCGGCGTGCCGGGCGCTGTCGGCATGGCAAAGGGCATTCGTCATGCAACTGCAGAACAGACGCACCCACGCGATGATGGGTGAGCCAGATCCAATCCTTAGGCAACACCCAGTCGCAAAAGAGCGACTGGACAATGCCACGCAGCAGTTCTATGCAGGTAAAAGGCACGACACAGAGCTTTAACCGTTGCGCACTCAATGGTTTCCGAAGGCTGGAAACCCGCATGAATGCTAGCTTTGAGGGGTTGGGGCATGGTGCTTTACCGTCACTTCTACCGTCAAAAAACGAGCGCTTTTGCTGGCGCGGGAGATGGACTCGGTTTGCGGGGAAGCTACTCCTGCCTATCAATCGTCAACGATCGCCAGCAACCGAGGCACTATTTTGCCCGCGTTAAACGCGCTGGCTGCAAGACGGCGCAGGCAGGGTGTCCTACCCGACTTCTGGGATGGGTTCGCGTTACGCGGTGGGAACGCTGTTCCGAAACTCACGCCTTCGGCATTTCCAGATAGCCTCCAATGGCATTGCGTTAGCTAGTCGTTTATTGACAAATGACTAACTATTGCAACATACTTCAGGGATGGGCTCGGACTCCACACTCGAACAAGCCGTCCTCGCGTTCGCCGGACGTCGGCCACTGCTGCGCGCGCGAGATCTGGCTGAGCAGGGCCTTCCGACCGTGGTGCTCAGCCGGCTGGTTGCAGCCGGCAAGCTTGAGCGCATCGCCCGCGGCGTCTACAGCCTGCCAGGGCGCCCGCTCAGCGAGCACCGGTCTCTGGCCGAGGTAGCCCTGCGCGTGCCGCGTGGCATGGTGTGCCTGCTGTCGGCGCTACGCGTCCATGGCATCGGCACGCAAGCGCCCTTCGAGGTCTGGATGGCGATCCCCCATCACTCGCCCACACCCCGGCTGGACCAGCCTGCCCTGCGCGTGGTGCGCATGTCCGGCGCCGCTCTGACCGAGGGCATCGAGCCGGTCGAGATCGACGGCGTGAAAGTCCCGATGTTCAACGCGGCCAAGACGGTGGCCGACTGTTTCAAGTACCGCAACAAGATCGGCCTGGACGTGGCCCTGGAAGCGCTGCGCGATGGCTGGACACAGCGCAAGCTGACCATGGATGCGCTCTGGCACTACGCCACGGTGAATCGCGTTGCCAATGTTATGCGGCCCTATCTGGAAAGCGTCACCGCATGAGCCGCAACCTGCCCGCTTCCATCCGCGCCCGCCTGAAGCAGCGCGCCGATGCCACGAAGCAGGACTTCAACCTGACGCTGACTCACTATGGGTTGGAGCGGCTCCTGTACCGTCTGTCGGTATCGCCGCATGCCGCCAACTACCTGCTGAAGGGCGCACTGCTGTTTTCGCTGTGGTACGACCAACCACATCGGCCGACGCGGGATGCGGACCTGCTGGGCTTCGGTCCAGACGATCTCGACACCGCCGTGGCGGCCTTCCGCGAGATCTGCCAGATCGAGGTGGAGGATGGCATCGCATTCGATCCTGCCTCGGTCAACGGCTCGGTGATCCGCAAGGAGGCGGGCTACGGCGGTGTGCGGATCGACCTGCGGGCGAAGCTGGATGGTGCGCGCATCGCGCTGCAGGTGGACATCGGTTTTGGCGACGCGGTCACGCCAGCGCCGGAGACGGTCAGCTACCCGGTGCTGCTCGAAGACCTGCCCAGCCCGCAACTGCGCTCCTACGCCACCGAAAGCTTGAACGCCTGCAGATAGGCGTATCCACGTACGCCACGTGATTCGGAATGATTTGACATGCGGGTGGCGCCGTCGCGAACAGCGGCACTAGCAGGGTCCTGACGTTCATCCCGCATTGCGGCAGCTCGGATGGCGCAAAGAGCAGGCACTGGACAAACAGGCCGCCCACCAGACCTAGCGCGGCGGGCGCCAGCCCGAACAGCAACATGAGCATCGTTCCCAGAATCAGATGGACCTCTGACAAGCTGATGACATGGCGCGGAAACACTTCGAACAAGCAGAACACCAGGGGTCCGCGGATTGACATACCGATCGGGCCGCAGCCGTGTCGCAGACGCCAAGCCCCGTGCACCCGCGAAGGCCAACTGCTCGTGCCGCCCCAACGGGCCCACCATTTTGCGTTGATCTCCTTGAGGATCTCGATTTGCAGATCCTGTGCGGCAAGGAACTTCTTCAGCCGCTCATCCCCAAATTCAAGGCCTTTAGCCGCTCGACGCCGCCTGCTTCCATCTGCCCGGAAGGCTCGCGCCACGCGTAGATCGTGGCGTCGCTGACCTTGTGTTTCTTGGCGGCATCGGCAACCCGTTGCGCGATCCGATTCGCGCAGGATGGGTGACCATCGCTTGCCCTTGCGCGGGGGCGCAGAGGATCGGGCGCTCCGGCGCGCGAGATTGATTCGTGCCCATGTGGAATGTCGGCTTTGACCGGACTCAAGTCAGGGACGATGCCAAGTACAGCCACCTCGTCGAGATCACGGTCGTGCGATCGACATCGCATTGCACGTCCCTCGTGCTGACGCGACACCTTTTTCTTGGACGCAATGGCGCGCGGACGAACGTGGAGGCCGTTTCCACGACTTTCAATGCACATTTCCCACCCACGCTCGTGCAAGCTCCGCTAGATGTTCCGGTTCAGAGCCAAAGGGCCCAAAGGGCTTCGTCGCACACCCAGTGTGCGTTGAGCGTCCTGAACACATCAAGCGTCGGATCGGCTTCTTGTAAGCAAGATAGCGCGCGTCCCCATCCGCGAGGACATGAGATGCGCGATAGCGACCTCAGCATCGAGCTGAATTGACGCTCTGCGGGAGACAGAGAAGTGCCTTGGCATCGCTTTATCAGATCGCTCGCCGTCACAACAATTGACTTGGCCCGCGTCGGCGCGCTGCGCAGTAAATCCGCGCATGAATCTGATGACCGGCGCCTCTGCCACTCATGACAAGGATAGGAAAATCAATGAACTCCCCATCGACCGGTCCCGCTTCTCAGCACGAACCCGAAGTTCGGTCCGCCATCGCCGCCACCCGAACGTCCAAGCTCTTCGAGCCCGTGCAACTGGGAAGCCTGGCCGTTAAAAATCGTATCGTGATGCCGGCCATGACGCGTACCCTGTCGCCGCTCGGAATCCCTGGTACAGACAGCGCCGCCTATTACGCTCGTCGCGCCAAGGGCGGGGTCGGCCTGATCATCGCGGAGGGCACGTGGATTCCCCACGATGCGGCTGCCAATGAGGACGACGCTCCACGCATGTACGGACCGCAGGCATTAAAGGGTTGGGCCGAGGTGGTGCGCCAAGTCCACGCGGAAGACACTCCGATCTTTTCGCAACTGTGGCACGTCGGGCAGATGAAGCAGCACATGGTCGAGGGGCTGTACGCCGAGAGGCCAGCGGACTACGTGCCGCCACGGCGCGTCGGTCCCTCTGGGCTCTTTGGCGGGATCAGCCAGCCGCTCACACACGACGGTACAGCGGCCACGCAAGCCGATCTGGACTCGATCGTGGAGTCATATGCCAAGGCTGCCATCAACGCCCAGCAGACCGGCTTCGACGGAGTCGAGCTTCACGCTGCACACGGGTACTTGCTGGATCAGTTTTTCTGGCCAGGCACCAACAAGCGCACCGACAGCTATGGAGGCCCAATGCGAAACC
Source organism: uncultured Variovorax sp. (assembly GCA_903872875.1). Classification (GTDB taxonomy): domain Bacteria; phylum Pseudomonadota; class Gammaproteobacteria; order Burkholderiales; family Burkholderiaceae_C; genus Variovorax. The sequence continues at coordinate 1,074 of CAIQMJ010000555.1, read as the reverse complement.
GCATTCGCTTGGCGACCGAAGCCGTCGCGGAAATCCGTCGCGCTACCGGACCAGACCTCCCGATCTCACTGCGCTTGTCGCAATGGAAGGTTCAGGACTTCAAGGCGAAGCTGTTTGAGTCGCCTGGCGATCTCGAGCAGTTCGTCGCGCCTCTCGTCGATGCCGGTGTGACGGTCTTTCACTGTTCACAGCGACGCTTCTGGGAGACCGAGTTCGGCTCTGATCGCAACCTCGCCGCCTGGGTCCAGAATATTTCTGGTCGACCCGCGATCTCTGTAGGTTCCGTGGCGCAGACCGGTGAACACATCGACACGCTCATGGGTCAGGCGAGCGGGGTATCGGGGATCGACCGGCTGCTCACGATGATGGATCGTGGCGACTTCGCAATGATCGCCGTTGGCCGTGGGCTGCTGGTGGACCCCGAGTGGCCCGAGAAAGTCAGAGAGGGGCGACTGGATCAATTGAGAGTGTGGAATCCGGATGTTCTCAAGTCGTTGATCTGACTAACGGCACGCCGTCCCTGCGTCGAGCAGCATCCTCACTTCAACAGACAACCCCCGGGGAGTGACGCGCCGTAACGTTTACGGCCAGGCGGTGCTTCAAGAGGCACACGCCTGCGGGGCCGATGGCGACTCTGATGACCGTCACCTTGCCGCCAGCCCCTGCGCTCTCGCCCACCTCGGCGGCCAACGCATCGAGCACCGGGCCGGCCTCAGCGTAAGCCGCAGGCGTGTCGGCGGTCGGCATGGTTGTCAGGCCGCTGGCGAGGGCGCCAGAAATCAGCATATCGAGGTGCAGGATTCTCTGACTAGCGCGACGAGCGAGCTGTATGCGGTGCCGCCTTCGCTTTAGGAGGCTCCGGTGGCGTCGCGCCGAACGCCGATATAGGGAGGCGCCCGGCCGGTATGGCGCAGCGACTGCACCATACCGGCGCCCGTGGTGATCAGATGCACGAGAGCGATGTTTGGAATGGTCATGGGATAAGTCTTGGCAGCGCAGGTCCGACGTGGATCACAACGGCTCACTACTCATTTATCAGTTTGGGGTGAACCCCTGCAGCTGGACCACCGGGAG
>CAIQMJ010000554.1 GCA_903872875.1 uncultured Variovorax sp. | reverse complement strand
GTTCCTTCCACCAGATAGAGATGCCCCCGTGGCAATCCGCCGCCGAGCACGTTGTCGAGGCCATCGATGCCGGTGGCGGCACGTGGCTGGTAAGCGGGGGCGATGGTGTCGGTGGCGGGCGGCATGTGGACTTTGGAGAAACCGGATTCGGAAGGGCGGTGGGAAGGTCCATCAACCTGGAACGCAAGGTCGGTGGATTCTGCGGCACCCCGGCGCCGCTGGCTGTCCTGCGGCGTCCTACATGCGTGACAGCGCGGCGCGGCTATACCGGTGGAATGCTCGAAAAACTTCCCGACGCCATCGGTCACGCGCTGCAGGGCGTCCGTGCCGGACTCGACGAAATCGTCTTCAACACGCTGGGCCTGCGCGAAGGCATGGGCACGCTGCAGGTCGGCAGCCTCGCCTTCGCCGACCACGCGCCGATCCCGTCGCGCTACACGGCGGACGGCGACGGTCTTTCGCCGCCGCTGCAATGGACGGGGGTTCCGGCCGAGGCGGTGACGCTTGTGCTTCTGGTGGAAGACGCCGACTCGCCAACGCCGAATCCGCTGGTGCACGCGATCGCCGTCGGTTTGCCCTCCGGCGACGGCGCGCTGGCCGAGGCCGCGTTCGCCAGCTCCGGGCACGACGGCGCCGGCCTGCATGCCGGACTCAATTCCTACTTGCAGTCCGGCTGGCTGCCGCCCGATCCACCGCCCGGCCATGGCGTGCACCGCTACGCGTTTCAGCTGTTCGCGCTGGATGCGGCGCCCGTGTTCTCCGATGCGCCGGGTCGCGACGAAGTGATCGCGCGCCTTCGCGAACATGCGATCGCGAGCGGATTGCTGATCGGCACCTGCGAGCGTTCGGACGGCTCGATCCGCATCGATGGCACCGCGACCGCCGGCCTGGCCGGCCCGGTCATCGCGAGCTGACAGAGATCAGGGCGCGGCTGCGGGCGAGCCGATGGTGCTCAGCGGCAGCAACGACACCTCGGTCAGCAGCAGCGCCAACTGGCGCGCGGCGGCATCGATGACGGCCCGGCCCTTCTCGGCGGTCGCCGCAGCCGCATTGCCGGCGGCACCTTCGGGGTTGTAGTCCTCCATCGCCCAGCCCAGCTTGGCGCTGCGGCCGTTGCCGAGAAGCGCATAGGTGCCGGCGCGCGCTCGCGAGGTCGAGCCGAAGTCGCGCGCCGCGGCCATCGTCACCTGCCGGGGCGCGAGCGCCAGCATCATCGAGGTCTCGATTTCGCCGGCATGCACGCCGAAGCGATGCTCGTCGGCACTGAAGTCGGCGCCCGCGTCGCCGAGCGGCAGGTTGAACCAGCTGACGCTGTAGACGATCAATCCGTGCGCGGCGCGCAACTCGCGCGCGACGATGTCCATCGCGCCCACGTGGCCGCCATGCGCGTTGAAGAGCACCAGTTTGCGCACACCGGCGCGCGCCACGCCTGCACCGATCTCGCGCCAGAGCCGGATCAGCGTCTCGGAAGACAGGGTCAGCGTGCCGGGGAAGTTCGCATGCTCGGGGCTCAGGCCGATCTGCTGCGTCGGCAGGAACAGCGTCGGCACGCCGGCCGGAATCAGCGGCAGCGCGGCGGCGACGATGCCGTCGACGAGCGTCGTGTCGACACCCAGCGGCAGGTGCGGACCATGCTGTTCGGTAGCGCCGAGCGGCAGCACCGCGACCGTCGTCGCGGGATCGAGCGCAGCGAAGTCGCGCGTGCCGAGTTCGGACCAGAAGCGGCGGGAGTGGGTGCTCATGGCGGCGATCTTAGAGCGGCCGTACACCTCCAGCCGATCGTTGCCGGCTAGTTGCCGGTGCGAGAGACGCGCCAGACCGCGTTGCCCACGTCGTCCGCCACCAGCAGTGCGCCGGACTTGTCGAGCGCAACGCCGACCGGCCGTCCCTGTGCCTTGCCTTCGGCGTTGAGGAAGCCGGTGAGGAAATCGACCGGCGAACCGCTCGGACGGCCTGCAATGAAGGGCACGAACACGACCTTGTAGCCCGACGGCGGCTGGCGGTTCCATGAACCGTGTTCGCCGATGAAGACGCCGTTCGCGAACTCTGCCGGCATGCCGCGCCGATGCGAGAAGCTCATGCCGAGCGGCGCCACGTGCGTGCCCAGCGCGTAATCCGGAGCGATCGCCTTGGCGACCATCTCCGGCCGCTGCGGCTCGACGCGCGCGTCGACATGGCCGCCGTAGTAGCTCCACGGCCAGCCGTAGAAGGCGCCGTCCTTGACCGAGGTCAGGTAGTCCGGCACCAGGTCGCTGCCGATCTCGTCGCGCTCGTTCACCACGGTCCAGAGCACCTGGGTGTCCGGGTCCCAGCCCATGCCGTTCGGGTTGCGCAGCCCGCTGGCGAAAAGACGCTTCTCGCCGGTCTTCACGTCGACCTCCCAGATCGCGGCACGGCCCTCCTCCGCCGGCAGGCCGTTCTCGCCGACGTTGCTGTTGGAACCGACCGTGGCGTAGAGCTTCGAGCCGTCGCCGCTGGCGATGATGTTCTTCGTCCAGTGATGGTTGATGCCCGCCGGCAGGTCGGTGACCTTCACAGGCACGGCACTGATTTCGGTCTGCCCATCCTGATAAGGCACCTTCACGATCGCGTCGGCATTGGCGATGAAGAGTTCGCCGCCGACCAGCGTCATGCCGAACGGCGACATCAGGTCCTTCATGAACACCGTGCGGCGGTCTGCGGTGCCGTCGCCGTCGGCGTCGCGCAGCAGGGTGATGCGGTTGGCGCTGGCGGCCTGCGCGCCCGCACGCTTCATGACTGCGCCCTGCACCATCTGCTTGGCGCGCGCGAACAGGCCGTTGCCGCCGTCGTGGCTGCCTTCGGGCTTCGGCGGCTTGTTGCTTTCGGCGACGAGCACATCGCCGTTGGGCAGTGTGTAGACCCAGCGCGGATGGTCGAGGTTGCGCGCCAGCGCCGTGACCTTGAAACCGTTGGGCGCCACCGGTCCGGCGGTGTCGGTCCAACCGACCGCCTCGGCGATCTTGAGCGTGGGGATCAGCGTCTTGTTCGGCGGCGGCAGCTGCGGCGTGGGGCCGACACCGGCCTCGAACGGCAGCTTGGCCGTTTCGCCGCAGGCGACGAGCAGCAGTGCGGCCAGCGGGATGACGGCAATTCCGGCGAAAAGGGGAGGGAACTTCATTCTGGGTCTCCTGGATGAGAACAGGCACAGGGCCGGCGGTTTGCACGGAGCATGCGGCGCGGCGCCGATCGCGCCTGTCGGCTGTAGGCGCTTTCCGGCGTGGGCACGCCCCCGACCGAAGGGGCCGCTACCATCGGGATCATGACCCACGACCTGTTCCGCGCCGATGCCTATCTGCGCGAATGCGAAGCGCGCATCGTGCGCATCGACGACGCCGGCCTGGTGCTCGATCGCACCGTGTTCTATCCGCTCGGCGGCGGTCGGCGCGACGTACTTGGATGGGCATGAGCACGCGAAGATTGGGCATGCGCGCGCTTCGGTGGGCCGCCGGACTGGCTGCCGTCGTCGCGCTCGCGCTGCCGGCGGCGGCCCAATTGGCGCCGCGCGCCGGCAGTGTGGTGACGACCTCGCACGTGCGCGCCGAACTGGTCGCGCATGCGCCTGACGGCGTGGCGCCGGGCACGCCGGTGTGGGTCGGCCTGCAGATCGCGCATCAGCCGGAATGGCACACCTACTGGAAGAACGCCGGCGATTCGGGGCTGCCGACCGAACTGGCGTGGACGCTGCCGGCCGGCGTGAATGCGGGCGAGATCGCCTGGCCGACGCCGAAGAAGATCCCGATCGGCTCGCTGGCCAACTACGGCTACGAAGGCACGGTGCTGTTGCCGGTTCCACTGCAGGTCGCGCCGGACTTCAAGCCGACGACTTCGCTGACCGGCGAGGCGTCGATGGAAATCCGGCTCAAGGCTTCGTGGCTGGTCTGCCGACAGGAATGCATCCCCGAGGAAGGCGACTTTGCGCTGAAGCTGCCGCTGCAGGGTTCGACCGCGCTGCACAAGGCCGATTTCGATGCGGCGCTGGCCGCGCAACCGGCTGCGCTGGCACGGCCCGGTGCCATCGAGATCGCCGACAGGGCGATCCATGTACGGCTCGACGGCCTGCCAGCCGCGGCGCAAGGCAGAACGCTCGAATTCTTCCCCGAGACCGGCGACGTGATCCACAACGGCGCAACGTCAGGCAAGGACTGGACCCAGTCCTGGCAGGGCGCAATCTGGACCGCGACCTTGCCGCTGGCCGACCAGCGCAGCGCAAGCCCGTCGGTGATGCCGGTCGTTGTCGCGCTGGCCGAGGCAGATCGCCGTGCGGGCCAGCCGATCGCCTGGCGCGCCGAAGCACCGGTCACCGGCACATGGCCGGCCACCGCGGTGCCAGCCACCGTGTCGCCCGCGCTGCAGGCGGCACTCGAGGCCAACACGTCGACGCCGCTGCCGCAACCGACCGGCACCTTCGTCGCCGCCCTGCTGGGCGCGCTGCTCGGCGGGTTGCTGCTGAACCTGATGCCCTGCGTGTTCCCCGTGCTCGCCATCAAGGTGCTGGGCTTCGCGCGCCAGGCTGGCGACCGCAAGGGCCACCGCACCGCCGCTGCGGCCTACACGGCCGGCGTGGTGGCCGCGTTCCTGGCGCTCGGCGCGACGATGCTCGCGCTGCGCGCCGCCGGCACGCAACTGGGCTGGGGCTTTCAGCTGCAGTCGCCCATCGTGGTGGCGGCGCTCGCAGCGCTTTTCACACTGATCGGGCTGAATCTGGCCGGGATGTTCGAGTTCGGCATCGCAGCCCCGGCGGCGCTCTGTTCGGCGCAACTGAAGCATCCGATCGCCAACGACTTCCTGTCGGGGGTGCTGGCGGTGGTGATCGCCTCCCCCTGCACGGCGCCCTTCATGGGCGCATCGCTCGGTTTCGCGATCGGGCTGCCGGCTGCCGAAGCACTGCTGCTGTTCGCAGTGATGGGCTTTGGATTGGCGCTGCCCTATCTGGCCGCCGGTTTCGTGCCGGCGGTAGCACGCCTGCTGCCGAAGCCCGGAGCCTGGATGGACACACTGCGCCGGCTGATGGCTTTCCCCATGTTCGCGACGGTCGCCTGGCTGGTCTGGGTGCTCGGCCAGCAGAACGGCATCGACGGCGCCGGCACGCTGCTCGCGCTGCTCGTGTGCCTGGCCGCGGTGGTCTGGGCTTTCACATTGAGAGGCCGCACGCGGGCCGTGCTCGCGAGCGTCCTGGTCGCAGGCACCGCGTTGCTCGCGGGCGCGATCGGTCACAACCTGCTGCGCGGCGCCGAGCCCGCAGTGGTTGCGGCTGGCGACCGCTGGCAAGCCTGGTCGCCCGAGCGCGTGGCGGAACTGAATGCGGCCGGCCGCCCAGTCTTCATCGATTTCACGGCCGCCTGGTGCGTGACATGCCAGTACAACAAGAAGACCACGCTGTCCGACGCATCGGTGCTTGCGGGCTTCGACGCGCGCCAGGTCGCGATGCTGCGTGCCGACTGGACGCGACAGGACCCCAGGATCACCAAGGCGCTGGGCGCGCTCGGCCGCAACGGCGTGCCGGTGTATGTTCTGCAGGCGCCCGGCAAGCCGCCCATGGTGCTGACGGAGATTCTGAGCAAGGACGACGTGAAGGGCGCGCTGGCCGCACTCTGAAGAGTGCCCTTTGCCCACGCCAGCGCTGCTGTCGCGTGCACTCCGAATCCAAGCACGGCGGCCGTCCGGCTGCAGGCGTCAGCACATGTCCCTCAACGAATACGGGTTGTCACCGCCAGGTGAGAAAAGCGGCCTAAGCTGAGGCCGTCATTCGTTTTTAGTCACCTGGAGCCTGTCAGGTCATGTCCACATTTTCATCATCCGCATCGCGCTCGGCGCGTGCGGCGCGCAATGCCGGAGCCGCGCTGTCGCGCGCGTCCCGCCGCGCCGTGATGGCCGCCGCCGTCGCGCTCGGCGCCACGCTGCTGGCCGGTATGCCCGCCGGGGCCGCGCCCGCCGTCGGCCAGAAAGCACCTGATTTCGTCGCCGTCGACACCCGCGGCAACGCGCACAAGCTGTCGGATTTCGCCGGCCGCTTCGTGGTCCTCGAATGGACCAATCCCGGCTGCCCCTTCGTGCGCAAGCACTACGGCAGCGGCAACATGCCGGCCACCCAGAAGACGGCGGCGGCGCTCGGCGCGGTCTGGCTGTCGGTCAATTCGACCGAACGCGGCGCCAGCGACTACCTGCCGCCAGCCGCGCTCGACGGCTGGATGCAGCAGCACGCCGCTGCACCGACCGCCGTGCTGATGGACGAGACCGGGATGATCGGCAAGGCGTACGGCGCGCGGACCACACCGCACCTGTTCATCATCGATCCGCAGGGCGTTCTGGTCTACGCCGGCGGCATCGACAGCATTCCGTCCGCGCGGCCGGACGACATCCAGGGCGCGACCAACTATGTGAAACAGGCGCTGGGCGAGGTCTTCGGCGGGAAGCCGGTGAGCATGGCGGCGACCAGGGCCTACGGCTGCTCGATCAAGTACAAGAGCTAGCGGCGATCACCGTCAAGGAGCGCCCCGCAGAGGGAGGCGACAATCCGGCATGGCCTTCGCTCCTCTGCAAAACGACACCTTCCTGCGCGCCTGCTGGCGTCAGGCCACCGATCACACCCCCATCTGGCTGATGCGCCAGGCCGGGCGCTACCTGCCGGAGTACGTGGCGACACGTGCCCGCGCCGGCAGCTTCATGGGGCTGGCCACCAACGTCGACTTCGCGACCGAGGTCACGCTGCAGCCGCTGGAACGCTTCCCGCTGGATGCCGCGATCCTGTTTTCCGACATCCTGACGGTGCCCGACGCCATGGGCCTGGGGCTGTCGTTCGAGGCCGGCGAAGGGCCGCGTTTCGCGCGGCCGGTGCGTGACGAAGCCGCCATTGCGGCGCTCGAAGTACCCGACATGGAGAAGCTGCGCTACGTGTTCAACGCCGTTTCCTCGATTCGCCGCGCACTCGACGGCCGCGTGCCGCTGATCGGCTTCTCGGGCAGTCCGTGGACGCTGGCCTGCTACATGGTCGAAGGCGCGGGTTCGAGCGACTACCGGCTGGTGAAGTCGCTGATGTACAGCCGGCCGGACCTGATGCACAGGCTGCTCGCAGTCAATGCCGACGCGGTCGCGACCTACCTGAATGCGCAGATCGACGCCGGCGCGCAGGCCGTGATGATCTTCGACAGCTGGGGCGGCGTTCTGGCGGACGGCGCCTTCCAGGAATTCAGCCTGGCCTACACGGCGCGCGTGCTGTCGCAGCTGAAACGCGACGGCGCAGACGGGGAGCCGGTCCCGCGCATCGTCTTCACCAAGGGCGGCGGACTCTGGCTCGACGCGATGCGTGCGCTCGACTGCGAAGTGCTGGGCCTCGACTGGACCATGAACCTTGCGGATGCCCGGGCGCGCGTCGGCGAGGGCGCGCAGGCGAAGGCGCTGCAGGGCAACATCGATCCCAACGTGCTGTTCGCACCGCCCGAACGCATCGAGTCCGAGGTCGCGAAGGTATTGGCAAGCTTCGGCCCGCCCCACGCAGACCCGGCCACGCCGGGGCCGACACATATCTTCAACCTTGGTCATGGCATCAGCCAGTTCACGCCGCCGGACCATGTCGCGGCGCTCGTTCAAGCGGTGCATGCCCAGTCCCGCGCCATTCGAACCTGATCGCACCGGACGACCGGATGACGCCCCGGGCGGCAGATCCGGCCGCTCGCGAGGCTCGGGAGAACGGCGTTACGCCGTTTGTCAAGTCAAAAGTGGCCTATGTGGGCTGACTTATGCACAAAACCTTTGTTGCGGTGCAGAAAAATGGCAAGGCAAATCGGCGTCTCGCTCCTAAAGCGATAGCGCCGCTAAGTTGTTGATTCATATAGAAATCGAACAGTGCTTTTTTTCCGGGCAATCTGATGCGGGCCTTGATTTGAAAGGCCTTCCGGGCCGTCCAGCATGGATATCAACAAAGTTATCCACAGAAACTCTGGACGACGTGCAAATTCCAAGAAAATCAACGACTTAAGTTCCCTTGCTCCAAGTTGCGTTAAGAATCCTTCAAAAGGGTGAACATTCATGAACTGGCGTGTCGACGTTGCCGTGCACACGCCGGCACACAGCGCGCTGGGCGATCTCCTGAGCTATCGGCACGACGCCGCGCTACCGAAGGGCACGTTGGTGCGCGTGCCGCTGGGCCGGCGCGAAGTGCTGGGCGTGGTGTGGCGGTCCGAGGCGGATGCGGACGCCGCCGCGCCGGCCAGCGGCGAGGCTCTCGCGCTCAAGCCGATTGGCGCGGCGCTCGATACGCTCGCTCCCCTGGGCGAGGGCTGGCGCGACCTGGTCGCGTTTGCTGCGCGCTACTACCAGCGTTCGCTGGGAGAAATCGCGCTGTCGGCCCTGCCGCCGCAGCTCCGGGACCTGACCGGCGTGCAACTGGCGAGGCGGCTGAAGCGGCGCGCTTCGCTTGAAGCCGCAGCCGATACCGAAACCACCGGTCCGGCCGACGGAACGGGGATCCCCGCCCTCACGCCCGAACAGCACACGGCGATGGCAGAGATCAACGCAGCCACCGTCCCGTTTCTGCTGTTCGTCAGCACAGGCAGCGGCAAGACCGAGGTCTACCTGCGTTGCGTGGCTGAATTGCTGGAACGCGACCCAACGGCGCAGGCGCTGGTCATGGTGCCCGAGATCAATCTCACGCCGCAGCTCGAGGCGCGGTTTCGTGCGCGATTCGAGACAGATTTCGGCGCGGGCGCAGTGGTCTCGCTGCACAGCGGCATGACCAATCCGCAACGGCTCGCCAGTTGGCTGGCAGCCCACAGCGGGACGGCGCGCATCGTGCTGGGTACCCGCATGGCGGTCTTCGCGTCGATGCCGGCGCTGCGGCTGATCGTGGTCGACGAGGAACACGATCCCAGCTACAAGCAGCAGGAGGGAGCGCGCTATTCGGCCCGCGACCTCGCGGTCTGGCGCGGGCGACGCGAAGGTGCGAAGGTCGTTCTCGGCTCCGCTACGCCATCGCTCGAGAGTTGGTATCGCAGCCGGCCAGCCGAGGGGGCCGACCCGGGCGGCAACTACCTGCGGCTCGCCATGCCGAGCCGGGTCGGCGCCGGTGCGCTGCCCACGGTGCGCACGGTCGACATGAACCTGCAACCGGCGCGCACCGTGCTTTCGGGCGCGCTGCTCGACGCCATCGGCCAGCGCATCGCGCGCGGCGAACAGAGCATGGTGTTCCTGAACCGGCGCGGCTATGCACCGGTGCTGGCCTGCGGCGACTGCGGCTGGAAAAGCGAGTGCCCGCACTGCAGCGCCTTCCGCGTGTTCCACAAGATCGATCGCACGCTGCGCTGCCACCACTGCGGCTTTGCCGAACGCGTGCCGCGCGCCTGCCCGGCCTGCGGCAACCTGGACATCGCACCGGTCGGGCGAGGCACCGAACGGCTCGAGGAGCACCTCGGCGAGTTGTTCGCGGGCGTGACGCGCCCCGATGGGAGCGTTGTGCGCATTGCTCGGATCGATGCCGACAGCACCCGCGCACAAGGCGCCCTGCAGTCCCAGCTGGCTGCAGTGCACGCGGGCGACGTCGATGTGCTGGTCGGCACGCAGATGATCGCCAAGGGCCACGACTTCCGCCGCATCACGCTGGTGGCGGCGATCAATCCGGACGGCGCGCTCTTCTCGAGCGATTTCCGCGCCCCGGAGCGGCTGTTCAGCCTGTTGATGCAGTCGGCAGGCCGCGCGGGCCGCGACGCCGCCTATCTGGCGGCGCAAGATGCGACCGCGGAGATGTGGATCCAGACGCACCATCCGCAGCACCCGCTGTTCGCCGCGCTGCGCCGCCACGACTACACGGCTTTTGCCGAGCAGGAATTGGCGGATCGGCGCGCGGCCGGCATGCCGCCCTTCGCATTCCAGGCCTTGCTGCGCGCCGACGCGCGCACGCAGGAAGCAGCCCAGGCTTTCCTGAACGCCGCCGATCAGCGAGCGGTGTCGCTGCCCGGCACCGAACGCGTGACGCGCTACCCCGCAGTGCCGCTGGCGATCCAGCGGGTGGCCAATGTCGAGCGCGCACAGATGCTGATCGAGAGCCCGTCGCGGGCCGCGCTGCAGCAACTGCTCGCACAATGGCAGCCGCTGCTGCAGGCGCTGCGCCGCGAGCCGGAAGGAAAGGGCGTGATCCGCTGGCTGGTCGACGTTGACCCGCACAGCATCTGAAGCAGATGTCCTGCACCGCCGCCGCGCGGTCTCCTTAGCGTGAAACGATCATGACGAACTTCATTGCGCGCACGCTTGCGCTGCTCGCCACCGCGCTGGCGCCTTTCCTCGCCACCGCCCAGTCGAGCGAGGGGCCCGGCACACTGCTCACGAAATACACAACGCTCGGCCCGCAGCTCGAACGCAATGCGTTCGGCCGCAAGCTGGTACTGGAATCGACCGAGACATCGGGCCAGTTGAGCGGCAGCATCTACGCGGTGATCGACCATCCCTACGTCGACGTGGATCGGGCGCTCAAGCGGCCCGACGCCTGGTGCGAAGTCCTGATGCTCCACCTGAACACCAAGCATTGCGCCGTGCACGACAGCGGCAATGCAAGCGGTCTGGCGGTCGCTGTCGGACGGAAGTTCGACCAGCCAGTGGCAGATGCACAGCGCATCGACTTTGCATTTCATGCCGGCAGTGCAGTCGCCAACTACCTCGACGTGCGGCTGGATGCCGACGAGGGGCCGCTGTCAACGCGCAACTACCGCATCGTGCTGGAAGCAGTGCCGATCGACGGCAACCGCACGTTCATCCACCTGGGTTACTCCTATGCCTATGGAACGGCGGCGCGGCTGGCGATGAAGGGTTATCTGGCCACGCTGGGCAGTGACAAGGTCGGCTTCACGGCGACGGGCAAGTCGAACGATGGGCAGCCCGCCTACGTGGGCGGGATTCTGGGTGTGGTAGAACGCAACACGATGCGCTACTACCTGGCGATCGATGCATACCTCGACGCGCCGGGTGCGCCTCAGCTCGACCAGCGGCTTGCTGCATGGTTCGATGCCACCGAGCGGTATGCGCGACAGTTGCACGAGGTCGATCGTGCCGACTATCTCGCGATGAAACAAAAAGAATTCAAACGTATGCAGAGCGGTACGCCCTGAGTTCAGCCCTCCGCCTCGGAACCGGGAGGCCGGGAACACCAGAAAGTATCAAGGCAAGCCCAGCGGCTGCTTGCTCATTTCCACATATTGCAGCGCGCTCCGACGGCGCCGCGCGCTTCCGGTCGGCCAAACAACCAACACCAGCCCGGCCACCCCTGCAAGCAGGGCGCTTAGCGGTCTCAGCATGTCGGCATGCCAGAACCAGCCGATGCCTGCGAGCCAGGCGACTCCAAGCAGGAGGCGAATCAAATAGGTCATCGTGCCCCTCGTTGCGATCCAGCGCCGCCGTTTGCAGCGTACGTAAAAAAAAGTAACTGAAAAACTACCCATAGGTAGTACATCGAACTGTCGCTGCTGTTTCCGAGTCGGCGTGTAGGAAATATTCTGAAACAGCTGTTGACGCCGACCGCGCTGCGCTGCGAAGCTGCGGCCATCGAGCCTTCGCCCTGGCTCCGCAGCGGAGTGTCCCGTGAACGCGTTGTCCAGAATCCTGTCCGTTTTCATGCTGGCGCTGGCGGCAGGTGCCCTGCCGGCTGCGGAGCTGGAGGTCGATGGCGACCGGCTCGAAGTCTCCGGCACGCTGGACGGCAGCGCCGTCGATGCCTTTGCAGCGCATCTTGCCTCCGGCAAGATTCGCATCGTGCGATTCCATGACTCCTTCGGCGGCACGCTGGCTGCCGCCGAAACCTATGCCACGGCAATCCACGCCAGCGGTGTGCAGACCGAAGTGACCGGGCAGTGCCATGCAGCCTGCGCCTATGCTTTCCTGGCCGGAAAGGACAGGCGGTTCGGCCGTGGAGCGCAAGTCAACGGACTGCTGATTCCCGTGCCGACGCGGCCGCGGCCGGAAGAACTGTCCAACCGGTGGCGCGATGACGGCGGGCAGAAGACGCTGGCCGAGTTCAACCCGGGCGGATCGGCCCAGCCCGTCACGCCACAGAAGGATCTCTGGCAAGCCGAACAGGGCGTCCTCTTCACCTCCCTGCCGACACTCTTCGGCCGGGTCTACAACGCGTACTACTGCGACGGCACCCAGGGGCGCGACCTGTCGCGCTGCGAGATCCTGACGGACACCGACCCCTACAAGCTGGGCGTTCTCACGCCATAGCCGCCCGCCTGCCGACCTGCAATCCGCGGCTCAGTGCAGCCACGCCGTCATCAGCGGGAAGGTGAAGAACGCACCCACCGTCGTCCACAGGATGATGCGCGCGATGCGGCCGTTGTCCGCACCGAAGCGCTCTGCCAGCATCGACACGTTGCTGGCGCTGGGCAGTGCCGCGACCAGCACGATGGTGACAAGTGCGCCAGGGCTCAGCGGCAATCCCAATGCGAAGGCGGCGAGGCCCAGCGCGTAGACCAGCATCGGATGCAGCGCCAGTTTGGCCACGACGACGACGAGTACCTCGCCGACCGGCGCGCGGTGTTGCAACTGCCGCACATGCAGCGCCGAACGAGCAAGGACGGCGCCGATGGTGAACAACGCGGCCGGCGAAGCGGCATCCGCCATCATGCCGATGGTCCGTTCGATCGGCGCCGGCAGCCGGTACCGAAGATACGAGGCCAGCGCGCCCAGCAGCATCGCCCACGGCAACGGGTTCAGCACCACGCCGCGCAATGCCTGGCGGACCGCGCGCGATGCACCACCGCCATCCGAACCGTCCAGACGCGACAGTGCGATGCACACCGATGAGGTCAGCACCATGTCGAAGAGGATCGTCAGGATCACGGGCCCGGCCGCCTGCGGCCCGAGCACCGCCGCGAGCAGTGGCACGCCCATGAAGCCGGTGTTGGGGAAAGCCGCGACCAGAGCGCCGAAAGCCGCGTCGTTCCATCCGATGCGCCCGCGGCGGGTGAAGGCCACCACCACCCCGATCACGCACAGCGCGCTGAGCGCCCAGATCAGTCCGACGGTGCCGTCGAGCAGCTGCGCCAGCGGCGTGCCGGCACCGAAGCGGTACAGCATGCAGGGCAATGCGAAATACAGCACGAAGACGTTGAGACCCGGAATCGCTTCCAGTGGAAGCACCCGGCGGCGGGCGGCGAGATAGCCCGCGGCGATCAGGGCGAAGAAAGGCAGGGTGACGGCGAGGATCTGGAGCACGGCAGCGATTGTCGCCACCAGCGCGCTCCGGCGCCCGGGCTCAGGTATCCCCTGCGAAAAAGACGCGGAGGCAGCCCGGTATCATTGCGCGCTTCCTCGATCCGCCGCGGCCTGCGTCGCCCCTTCTTGCTGCCGATCCACTCCCGACCGACATGTCTTCCGGCCTGAACCTCGCCCAACAGGAAGCCGTCAACTACCTGCACGGGCCTTGTCTTGTGCTGGCGGGTGCCGGTTCGGGCAAGACGCGCGTGATCACGCACAAGATCGCACGGCTGATCCAGTCGGGCCTGGCACCGAAGCGCATCGCCGCCATCACCTTCACGAACAAAGCCGCGGCAGAAATGCGCGAACGTGCCAAGGGATTGATCGGGCGCGACGCCAAGCAGGTGGTGGTCTGCACCTTCCACGCACTGGGCGTGCGCATGATGCGGGAAGACGGCGCGGTGCTGGGGCTGAAGCCGGCCTTCAGCATCCTCGACAGCGACGACGTCACCCGGATACTGAAGGACGCAGGCGGCACGAGCGACGTGGCCACGGCGCGCATCTGGCAGTGGACCATCAGCAAGTGGAAGAACATGGGCCTGAATTCGGCCCAGGCCGAAGCGCTGGCGGAAGACGACAACGAGCGGATCACCGCGCGCATCATGGCGCGCTACGAGGAACGCCTGTCGGCCTACCAGAGCGTCGACTTCGACGACCTCATCGGCATGCCGCTCAAGCTGCTGCAGCAGCACGAGTCGGTGCGCAGCAAGTGGCAGGAGGCGCTCGGACATGTGCTGGTCGACGAATACCAGGACACCAACGCCACGCAGTACGAGGTGCTGAAGGCACTGGTCGGCGAGCGCGGCCGCTTCACCGCGGTGGGCGACGACGACCAGTCGATCTACGGCTGGCGCGGGGCCACGCTGGACAACCTGCGCAAGCTGCCGGTCGACTATCCGAACCTGAAGGTCGTCAAGCTGGAGCAGAACTACCGCTCCACCAGCGCCATCCTGCGCGCGGCCAACAGCGTGATCGGGCCGAATCCGAAGCTCTTTCCCAAGACGCTGTTCTCCGAACTCGGCGAAGGCGAACCGGTGCGCATCGTCGACGCCGACAACGAGGCGCACGAGGCCGAACGTGCCGTCGCGCGGATCGTGAGCGTGCGCGCCGGCGGCATCGTGACGCAGGGCGACCAGCACAAGGAATTCCGCGACTTCGCGATCCTCTACCGCGCCAACCACCAGGCGCGCGTGTTCGAGCAGGCTTTGCGCAAGGCGCAGATTCCGTACAAGGTGTCGGGCGGCCAGAGCTTCTTCGATCGCGCCGAGATCAAGGACCTGTGCGGCTGGTTCCGGCTGTGGGTCAACAACGACGACGACCCGGCCTTCCTGCGCGCCATCACCACGCCCAAGCGCGGCATCGGCCACACGACGCTCGCCACGCTCGGCACCTTCGCAAGCCAGTACAAGCTGAGCCTGTTCGAGGCGCTGTTCAGTTCGTCGCTGCCGAGCGTGCTGCCCAAGCGCGCGCTCGAAGGCATCCACGAGTTCGGCCGCTACATCAACGACCTCGAATTCCGCGCGCGCCAGACCATCGGCGCGGAAGACTCCCGCGCCTTCATGCTCGACTGGCTCAAGGAGATCGGCTACGAGCAGCACCTGTACGACGGCGAAGACAGCGAAGCCGCCGCGGCGTCGCGCTGGACCAACGTGCTGGAGTTCGTCGACTGGATGTCGCAGCGTGCGGGCGGGCAGATCGACGACACCTCCGGCGCCACCGTCGAGAGCGAGCGCAAGAGCCTGCTGGAAGTCGCGCAAACCATCTCGCTGCTGTCGACCATCAGCGAACGCGAGCAGGACCAGAACGTGGTCACGCTGTCGACGCTGCACGCGTCCAAGGGCCTCGAATGGCCGCACGTGATGCTGGTCGGCGTGAACGAGGGACTGCTGCCCTTCAAGCTGGACGACGACAACGGCAAGCAGGAGAAGGTGAGCGACGACATCCTGACCCGGCTGCAGGAAGAGCGCCGCCTGATGTACGTCGGCATCACGCGCGCGCAGCGCAGCCTGGCCGTGAGCTGGACCAAGCGCCGCAAGAAAGGCCGCGAGATGGTCGCCGCGCAGCCGAGCCGCTTCATCGCCGAGATGGGGCTCGACCGCAGCACGGCCAAGGAAGACCCGCGCGAGAAGATCAAGGCGCTGCGTGCAGAGTTCGCGAAGCGCGCGGCCGAGAGCGCAGCGGCGGCGGCTGCAGCGGCCCAGACGCCATGAAGGCGATGCGCGTCGCGTGCACACGCCCCGTCGGCTTGCT
The DNA here is from genome assembly GCA_903872875.1 of uncultured Variovorax sp. Lineage (GTDB taxonomy): Bacteria > Pseudomonadota > Gammaproteobacteria > Burkholderiales > Burkholderiaceae_C > Variovorax. The sequence continues at coordinate 12,903 of CAIQMJ010000554.1, read as the reverse complement.
CGTTGCGGCCCTGCTGCTCTCGGCTTGCGCAGCGCAGCCGCCATCCGCACCGCCCCTCGCTGCGTCCTCTTCCACGCCAGCGGCGAAAACCCGGCCCGCGGCGCCTCCAGGCTGTCCCGAAGCGGCGGACGACCTTCCGGTCCAGGCGCTGTACGGCACCTGGGAGGCGCGCTTCGACGGCGTGCCCGGCGTGGCACGCGTGACGTTCGCACCGCACCCGGACTACGCGGGCAGCGTGCGCGGCACCATCGTGCGCGAGGGCCAGGGCGACACGGGCGCACAACTTGCAGGCGACATCGCGGACGATGGCCTGTTGACACTGGACGAATCCCGTGACGGCCGAAGCATCAGCGCGGTCTGGTCGGGGGACATGCAAGCCGCCTCATGCGGCAGGGAATTCAAGGGAACATGGCGAAACGCAATCGACGACCGCACACGCAACTTCGTGCTGCACAAGACCGGCGGCCTGAAATGACCATGACGGCACGACATGCCGTCCTGGCACTGCTCGCAGGCCTCGGCGTTGCCGGTGCGAACGCCCAGGCGGTCGACAAGCCGCCCAGCCCGCTGGCCGAATCGCAGCTGACCTGGCAGCAGTGCCAGCAGGTTGCAGGCAAGGACGCGCGCCTTGCCTGCTTCGACCGCTGGTCCCAGCAGCAGACGCTGCCCGGCACGGCCGTGCCCGCGGCACCGCCGGTGCTCGCATCGACACCGACACCACCGGTCGATGCCAGCCTGCCGGCCACGCGCGTGATCTCGGTCTCGACCGAGGAAGGCTGCCGCGACCGCCAGTATTCGGCGCTCTCACGCTTCTGGGAACTCGAAAACGGCAGCGACTGCGGCACCTTCGGCTTCCGCGGCTACCGCCCGCTGAACGTGTCGATATCTGCTGCCACCAGCGATCCTGCGGTACCGAATTCACCCGCCGCGGGCCATGAAGGCACCTACATCAACTACCAGGCCAACGAGATGCGCATCGGCCTGTCGGTACGCACCAAGCTCGCCCAAGGGATGCTCACCGGCGACGACCCCGACAAGAAGGACTCGCTCTGGTTCGCATACTCGCAGCTATCGACCTGGCAGGTGTTCAATTCGGCCATCTCGCGGCCCTTCCGGACCACCGACCACGAGCCGGAGCTGATGTACGTCTACCCGACCGACTTCAAGCTGCCCTTCGGCTGGCGCTGGCGCTATACCGGCGTGGGCATCGTGCACCAGTCGAACGGCCAGACGCTGCCGCTGTCGCGCAGCTGGAACCGCACCTTCCTGATGGGCGGCATGGAACTCGACGACCGCTTCCAGTTCACGACCCGCTTCTGGAACCGCATCAAGGAAGACGCGGAAGACGACGACAACCCGGACATCGCCAACTACATCGGCCGCGCCGAATTCACCGGCCGCTGGAACTACGACCGCGACAACAGCTTCAGCGCGACGCTGCGCAACAACCTGCGCAGCAGCGGCCATGGCTCGATCCGCCTCGAGTGGATGAAGGTGATCGGCGATCCGGTGAAAAGCAACCTGCGCTTCCACACGCAGCTGTTCCATGGCTACGGCGACACGCTGGTCGACTACAACCGCAAGCGCACCGTGCTCGGCATCGGGCTGAGCCTCGTGGACTTCTGAGGCGCATCGCGTCGGAACGCCGTGCCGTCGCGGCACGGCGCGCCCGCATCACGCCTGGGCGTTCTTCGATGCTTCGTAGCGCGCCAGGTTGTCCGCGTTGGGTGGGTAGAGGCCAGGCAGCGACGCCCCCTGCCTGACCTCCTGCATGATCCAGGACTCCAGCCGCTCCTGTTCGATGGCGGCTTCCACCACGGCATCGACCAGTCCGGCCGGGATCAGTACGGCGCCATCGTTGTCGACCACGACCACGTCGTTCGGAAACACCGCCACGCCGCCGCAGCCGATCGGCTCCTGCCAGCTCACGAAGGTCAGCGCGGCGACCGACGCCGGTGCGGCGACCCCGTCGCACCAGACGGGCAGACCCGTCCCCAGCACACCGTCTGCATCGCGCACCGCACCGTCGGTGACCAGTGCGCTCACCCCGCGCCGCGCCATGCGCTCGCAGAGGATGTCGCCGAAGATGCCCGCGCTCGTCAATCCCATCGCGTCGACGACGGCAATGACACCTGCAGGCATCGCTTCGATCGCGGCGCGCGTCGAGATCGGCGATGCCCACGAGGCGGGCGTCGCGAGATCCTCTCGCGCCGGCACGAAACGCAACGTGAATGCGCGTCCGACCTGGCGTCCCTGGTCGGCACGCAGCGGCCGGGTACCGCGCATCCATGTCGTGCGCAGGCCCTTCTTCAGCAGCACGGTCGTCAGCGTCGCCGTGCTGATGCCACGCAGGGCGTCGACCATGCGGCCGTCGAGGGGTAGAACGGAAATGTCGGTCATCTTCAATTCCTTTGAAATGCTTGGAAGGCGGGGAGAAAGGGAATGCTTCAGCGCGCAATGCGCGCGCCGATCTGCTGTGCAAGCTGAACGATGCCCACGGCCAGCTGCTTCTCGCGCCGGGCGTCGATGCGCTCCACGGGCACCGACGTGCTGACAGCCACACGGCGGCCCATGGCCGTCATGCCGACATAGGCGGCGAAGCAGTGCAGGCCTGCCGACACCTCCTCGACGTCGACGGCCACGCCGGCACTGCGCACCTGCGCCAGCACCTTGAGCAACTGAGGCAGCCTGGTGATCGTGTGCTCGGTGAACGCACTCAGCGTGGACGGAAGCAGCGCGATCACGTCGGCGTCGTCCATCTGGGCCAGGATGGCCTTGCCCAGCGCACTGCAATGGGCCGGCAGGCGCGTGCCGATGTCCGACACGAGACGCACCGGGCGCTTGGGATCTTCTCGCGCCATGTAGACGACCTCCGCACCGTCCAGCACGGCCATCTGCACCACCTCGTTGTGCTTGCCGACGAAGGTGGAGGCCGCGGTGCGAAACGCGTCCTGCAACCCATCGTGGCGAAGGTAGGCGCTGCCCAGTTCGAACAGCCGCACGCCGACGATGTAGCCGTCGCCCGATCGCTCGATCCAGCGTCGACGCTCCAGGGATTCGAGCAGGAGGTACAGCGTGCTCTTTGACAGTCCGGTAGCAGCCAGCAGGTCGGACGCCTTCAACGGCGAGCGGCTCGCCGCGAGGTGCTGCAGGACATCTTCGGTACGTCTCAGCGCAGGGACATCGTAGGGTTCGGTCATGGTCCTGATTGTCGTTTCGACAAACGCCGGACTGCGCACAGCACGTCCAACAGGTTGGATTGATGACCAATATTATGGACGATGTGATCCGCCGCTGCTAATCTCGCGCTCCCTTTCGACGCAATGAAAAACGCATGACGCCTGTTGATTTCTCTTCCTGCCTGCCGGTGGACCTGCCGTTGGCGTCGCTGGTCGGGCGCGCCTGGCGCCCTGGACCGGCGGGTGGGCCCAGCGTGATCGCGGTCCGCCATGGCGAGGTGATCGACATCAGCGCAGTGACGCCGACCACCGCCGACCTGCTCGACCGGAAGGATGCCGTCGAGTTGGCGAGAAGCGCACCCGGAGATTCCCTCGGCAGCGTCGAGGCGCTGCTCGCCAACAGCATCGACGGAAGCCGCGACCCCAGCCGGCCATTCCTGCTGGCGCCCAACGACGTGCAGGCAATCAAGGCCTGCGGCGTCACCTTTGCCGTCAGCCTGCTCGAACGCGTGCTCGAGGAACAGGCCAACGGCGATGCGTCCAAGGCCCGCGAGCTGCGCGCCCAGCTGCAGAGTTCGATCGACATCGATCTGGCGCACATCCGCCCTGGATCGCCCGCGGCACTGCATCTGCGCGACGAGATGCTCGCGCGCGGCACCTGGTCGCAATACATGGAGGTCGGGCTCGGTACCGACGCGGAAGTGTTCTCCAAGTCGCAGCCGATGTCGGCGCTGGGCTTTGGTGCGCAGGTCGGACTGTCGCCAGCGTCGCAGTGGAACAACCCGGAGCCGGAGATCGTGCTGGCCATCAACGGCCATGGGCAGACCGTGGGCGCGTCGCTCGGCAACGACGTCAACCTGCGCGATATCGAAGGCCGCAGCGCCCTGCTGCTCGGCAAGGCCAAGGACAACAACGGCTCTTGCGCCATCGGCCCGTTCATCCGTCTGTTCGATGCGCACTTCGACATCGATTCGGTACGCAGTGCAGAGGTCGCGCTGGAGATCGCAGGCGAGGTCGACGACTTCATCCTGCACGGCATGAGCAACATGCGCGAGATCAGCCGCGATCCGCTCGACCTCGTTGCTCAGACCTGCGGCGCGCACCATCAATATCCGGACGGGTTCATGCTGTTCCTCGGCACGATGTTCTCGCCGATCCAGGATCGCGGTGCACCGGGCGCGGGCTTCACGCACAAGCTCGGCGACCGCGTCTCGATCCATACCCCGCAGCTCGGGCGGCTGATCAACACGGTGCAGCTGTCCACGCAGATTCCGCCGTGGACCTTCGGGGTGCGCGCGCTCTACGCCAATCTGCATGGACGCAATCTGATGGGAGCGCGGGCGTGAACGCCCATGCAGCCTCCGTGCTGTGCGTCGGCGTTGCCGTCTACGACCAGATCTTCGCGCTGCCGGAGTTTCCTGCCACACCGACCAAGGTGTTCTGCACGGCCTTCGCTTCGGCCGCGGGCGGCCCTGCAGCCAACGCCGCCGTGACGGTCGCGCGACAAGGTGGGCGCGCCACGCTGTGGGCACGTGTCGGCGCCGATGCGCAGGGCGCGCGCATCGTGCAGGAGCTCGGCGAGGCGGGTGTGGACGTGAGCGCCGTGCGCCGCGTCGAGGGCGGCCGTTCGGGCACGTCCGCCGTCGCGATCAACGATGCCGGAGAGCGCCTGATCCTGGCTTTCGCCGACCCGCTGCTCGATCGCGATGCGAGCTGGTTGCCACTCGCTCAAGTGGCTTCGCACGACGCCGTGCTGTGCGACGTGCGCTGGCCGGCCGCGACCCGCGCAGTGCTCGCCGCCGCACGCAACGCAGGCGTGCCGAGCGTGCTCGACGCCGACCTGACGTCCGACGGCACGCTGGCCGAGTTCGTGCCGCTGGCCCGGCAGGTGGTCTTTTCGATGCCCGCACTCGAGAAGCTCCGGCCGGGCGCCGGCAAGGACCTTCACCGCGCGCTCGCCGAACTCTGGCGGCCCGACATCCACACGCTGCTGGCCGTCACGCTCGGCGAACAAGGCTGCGTCTGGTACGACGGCCACGTCAGCCACGCGCTGCCCGGTATCGACGTGCAGGTCGTCGACACCCTGGCCGCAGGCGACACCTTCCACGGCGCCTTTGCGCTGGCGATCGCGCGCCGACAACACCCCACGGAAGCCCTGGACTTCGCGAACCGCGTCGCCGCACTCAAGTGCACGCGATGGGGCGGCGGCACCGGCATCCCGACCGTGGACGAACTGGATCGATTTCAACCCCGCTACCGGACCGCAGTGGACCTCTCCTGCGACGCCCCGGTCTGACTCCTCGAAAGAACCTATGACAACGCTTCTCTCCGCCGGCAAGTACCGGACGATGCGCCGACTGGCCGATGCCAATGGCCGATTCAAGATGGTCGCCGTCGACCAGCGCCCGCCCATCATCAAGGCGCTGAACGAAAAGCTGGGTGCAGGCGAAGCCACGCCCGAACGTGTCGGCGCGGTCAAGCGCTCGCTGGTCAAGGCGCTCGCGCATGAAGGATCCGCGCTGCTGATCGATCCGGACTACGGCTACGGTGCGTCCTTCGACGCGCTGCCTTCCGGCCCCGGCCTGCTGCTGACGCTGGAGGACTTCAGCTTCGAGGAAAGCCCTGGTGGCCGCAAGACCCGCCTGATGAAAGGCTGGAGCGTCGAGAAGATCAAGCGTGCCGGCGCCGATGGCGTGAAGCTGCTGCTCTGGTACCGCCCCGACGCGGCGGCCGACGTCATCGCGCATCAGCAACGCCTGGTGCAGGAGGTCGGCGACGCCTGCAAGCGCTACGACCTCGCGTTCCTGCTGGAACTGCTGGTGTTCCCGTTCGCAGGAACCGCGGGCCACACCACCGACTACATCGAGCACAAGGACAAGCGGCCGGAACTGGTGTTGCAGAGCGTGCGCGACTTCGCCGACCCGAAGTACGGCGTCGACATCTACAAGCTCGAAAGCCCGCTGGCAGCCCGCGATCTGCCGGCGCCAGAAGCCGGCGACGCGGCCGTCGCGGAAGCGCAGAAGTGGTTCACCGAGATGGGCAAGCTGATCGACAAGCCCTGGGTCATGCTCAGCGCGGGCGCCGGCATGGAAGAGTTCCGCCGGGTGCTGCACTACGCGTTCCACGCAGGCGCCAATGGTTTCCTCGCCGGCCGCGCGATCTGGTGGCCGGCCTTCACGCAGAACTACCCTGACCTCGCCGGCATGGAGGCCCAGCTCGCCGAAGAAGGCCTGCGCTACATGAAGCAGATCAACGACATGACGGACCGGCTCGCACGTCCGTGGGACGCTGCCTCCGCGTTTGCCGGTACGCCGTCGCTGGCCTCCGCCGGGCTCGGCTTTCCTGCGGAATACGCTGCATTTGCCTGAGCCCACCTGAATCCGCATCGGCTGCCCGTCGGCAGCCATTCATTCCATCAAGGAGACATATCCATGGTCACAGACCTTCAAGACCGCCGCATTCTCATCACTGGTTCGAGCACCGGCATCGGCGCCGCCGTGGCGCAGGCCTATGCGCGCCTCGGCGCCATCGTGACGGTGCACTACAACGCCAGCCGCGAGCAGGCCGAAGCACTGGTGCAGGCGATCCGCGCCGACGGCGGCCGCGTACATCTGGTCGGCGGCGACGTATCGCGCTCGGCCGAAGCCACGCGCATCGTCGACGAGGCCGCAGCCGCCATGGGCGGCCTCGACGTGCTCGTCAACAACGCTGGTGCACTGGTCAAGCGCGCACCGCTCGAACAGGTCGACGACGCGCTGTACGACCAGGTCATGGACCTGAACGTGCGCTCGGTGGTGGTCGCCTCGCAAGCCGCCGTGAAGCACATGAAGGCCGGCGGCTGCGGCAGCATCATCCACACCAGCTCGGTGGCGGCACGCAACGGCGGCGGCCCGGGCGCCCTGCTCTACGCGGGCGCCAAGGCCTTCGTGCTGAACGCCACGCGCAACATGGCCAAGGAATTCGCGGGCAACAACATCCGCGTGAACGGCGTCTCGCCCGGCGTGATCAGCACGCCGTTCCATGACCGCTACTCGACGCCCGAGATCCTCGAGAACATGCGCAAGACGATTCCGATGGCACGCATCGGCGACCCGGTCGACTGCACCGGGGCCTACATCTTCTTCGCCTCCGACCAGTTGAGCAGCTACATCACTGGCCAGGTGCTGGAGGTGAACGGCGGGCAGTTCATGGCCTGAGCCGTTCATGACCTACCAGTTCGACTTCAGTTTCGTTGCCGAGTACTGGCCGCGCTTCCTGCAGGGTGCGCTCGTCACGGCGGAGCTCGCGGCGAGCTCGACCGTGCTCGGCTTCCTGCTGGGCACGGCCTGCGCGCTCGGCAGCACCAGCCGCAGCAAGTGGCTGCGTGGCGCCGTCGGCGTGTATGTGGAGATCATCCGCAACACGCCGATGCTGGTGCAGCTCTTCCTGGTCTTCTTCGGGCTCGCATCGCTCGGCCTGAAGCTGTCGGTCACGACCTCGGCCGTGATCGGGCTCGTCATCAACATCGGGGCGTATTCGACGGAGATCGTTCGAGCCGGCATCGAGTCGGTCAAGCGAGGCCAGATCGAGGCCGCGGAGTGCCTGGCGCTCACGCGCTGGCAGGTCGTGCACCGCGTGGTGCTGCCGACCGCGATCGAACGTGTGTACCCGGCGCTGACCAGCCAGTACGTGCTGCTGATGCTCGGCACCAGCACCGCATCGCAGATCTCGGCCGAGGAGCTCACCGCGGTGTCGAACATGGTCAATTCGGAGACCTTCCGGTCGTTCGAGGTGTTCCTGGTCGCAGCGGCGCTGTATCTGGCGCTGTCCTTCGTGATGCGCGGCATCTTCTGGCTGCTCAGCCGCGTGGTGTTCAAGCGCCGCCGCGTGCTGGGCACGCCGATCTGAACGGGAGAACGAGTTGCTGCTGTCTCCCGCCCATTTCGCGGCGCTGATGAACGGGCTCGCCTGGACGGTCGGCCTGTCGCTGCTGAGCTTCGTCGGCGGCGGCGCGGTCGGCTTCGTGGTGGCGCTGTCGCGCATCTCGGGCAGCCGCGTCGTCCGCTTCATCAGCAGCGCCTATGTGCAACTGGTGCAAGGCACGCCGGTGCTGATCCTGATGTTCGTCCTGTACTTCGGGCTGTCGCTGTTCGGCATGGATGTCCCGCCGCTGCTGGCCGCGAGCGTCGCCATGACCATCTATGCGAGCGCCTATCTCGGCGAGATCTGGCGCGCCAGCCTTCAATCGGTGCCGCTCACGCAATGGGAAGCGGCCGACTGCCTGGCGCTCACGCGTGTGCAACGGCTCTTCCTGGTGGTCCTGCCGCAGGCGCTTCGGATCGCAACGCCGTCGACGGTGGGCTTCATGGTGCAGATCGTGAAGAGCACCTCGCTGGCATCGGTCATCGGGCTCGCCGAGATGACCTACATCGGCAAGCTGATCAATAACTCCACGTTCCGGCCATTCACCACTTACCTGGTCATCGCGGTGCTTTATTTTGGCCTGTGCTACCCGCTGTCGTGGCTCGCACGGCGTCTCGAGAGGAAACTGAATGTCTACCATCGTCCGGCTGCATGAGGTCGGCAAGAACTTCGGCACCGCCCAGGTGCTGCGCGGCGTGTCCTTCGAGATGCAGAAGGGCGAGGTGCTCGCGCTGATCGGCCCCAGCGGCTCCGGCAAGAGCACGGCGCTGCGCTGCGTGGACGGCCTGGAGCGCATCGACAGCGGCGAAATCGTGGTCTGCGGCCATCGGGTCAGCGACCCCGGGATCGACCTGCGGCGGATGCGCCAGGACGTGGGCATCGTGTTCCAGAGCTACAACCTGTTCCCGCACCTGACGGTGGCGGAAAACATCATGCTGGCGCCGCGCTGGGTCAAGAAGATGAGCCGAGCCGAGGCGCACGCGCTCGCCACGAAGACGCTCGACCGCGTCGGCCTGCTGGCCAAGCTCGACGCCTATCCCGAACAGTTGTCGGGCGGCCAGCAGCAGCGCGCGGCGATCGCGCGTTCGCTCGCGATGCAGCCGAAGGTGATGCTGTTCGACGAGGTGACTTCGGCACTCGACCCGACCCTCACCGGCGAGGTGCTGAAGGTCATCGAGGAGCTCGCGCGCGAAGGCATGACGATGCTGCTGGTCACGCACGAGATGGCCTTTGCACGCCGCGTGGCGGACACGGTTGTCTTCATGCATGAAGGGCGCGTGCATGAGATGGGCCCCGCCACGATGCTCGATGCACCGCAGACGGCCGAGTTGCAGCGCTTCGTCGGCAGCGGCCTCTGAGTACTGGAGGGATTGCGGTTTTTCCGACGGTGTCCGGTCGACACCACAACAACTAGCAGGAGACTTTCATGTTGAAGAAACTGATCAAGGGCATCGCCATTGCCGCGAGCCTCGCCGTCATGTCGCACGCTGTCTATGCCGATGCGCTGTCGACGATCAAGGGCCGCGGCAAGCTGATGGTCGCCATCGACCTCGGCAATCCGCCGCATGGATTCAAGGACGAGAAGTTCGAGACCGTCGGCTCCGACGTCGACACCGCCCGGCTGCTGGCCAAGGACATGGGCGTCGAACTCGAGATCGTGCAGGTGGCAACGCCCAACCGCGTGCAGTACCTGCTCACGAACAAGGCCGACCTCGTGATCTCGGCACTGTCGATCACGCCCGAGCGCAAGAAGGTCATCGATTTCTCGATCCCCTATGCCGAATTGAACTGCATCGTGGCCGCGCCGACCGCCATGAAGATCACGACTTATGCCGACCTGGCCGGCAAGGGCGGTGTCGCCGTGACGCGCGGCACCGTGAACGACCAGTGGCTGACCAAGGGCACGGAGGGCGTGTCGGACGTGAAGATCACGCGCTTCGAAGATGACCCTACGTCGACGACCGCCATCACCAGCGGCCAGCTGCAGATCTACGCGACTTCCCTGCCACTGCTCAATCAGTTGAAGAAGACCAATCCCAACGTCGACCTCCAGGTGAAGTTCGTCATGAACGGCTTTCCGCTGGGCATCGCACTGCGCAAGAACGAACCGCAGTTGCAGTCGTTCCTGAACACCTGGGTCGAGACCAATCTCAAGAACGGGAAGCTGGTCGAGATCTACAAGAAGTGGCACGGCGTGACGCTGAAGGCAGACGATCTGATCGCGCAGAAGAACTGAGCCGGCGCACACGTCTGCTCGACCGTTGCGCCAGCCAGAAGAACGGCAGCGCCAGCAGTGCGCCTGCGGCCAGCGTCGCAAAGGCCAGCGCGAAATGCTGGCCCGCACCGACCACCGTGTTCGCCAGCGCAGGACTCAAGGCGGCGCCGATGCCTTGCAGCGTCATGACGAAGCCGAGCGATGTGTTGAAGCGACCATTGCCCTGGGTGAAGCGCTGCACCAGCAGCGGCGTGGCCACACCGAGCGCGCCGGCGGCGATGCCGTCGAGCACCTGCACCGGGATGTTGTTCCACTCGCTGGTGAAAGCGTAGGCGAGCACGCCGCGCACCGGCAGCACCAGGATCGCGGCATAGACGAACCATGCCACGTCGAAGCGCTGGCTGCGAGCCACCCAGAGCGCGACCGGAATCATCGTGAGCTGTGCCACGACGATGGCGACGCCGGTCCACAACAAGGGTGCCGAATCGGCAGCAGCGGCGGTAACGGCCAGTCGCTGGTTCAGCAGCGGCAGCATCGCGGCGTTGCCCAGATGGAAGAACGCACAGGCCAGCGCGAACAGCATCAGCGGCCGGTTGCAGAACAGCACGCCCAGCGACGCATGGGCGGCGGGCGGGTCGCCGCCTTGGGGCTGTCGGCCGCCTCGTTGCGGCCCGTCTGCCGGCGGAATCCGGCCGCCTTCGCGAGTCCCAGCGTCAATGCCGACATGGTGGCGGCGAGCATCGCGCCAGCCACGCAGGTCAGGATCTGCGACCCGATGAGCACCGAGCCTGACAGCGTGGAAAACGCGGCGACGCTTGCGGCCATCACCGCCAAAGCCGCGGCCACCGTCATGGCTCGCTTGGCGTGCGACCGATCGACCCAGACGCCGGCACACGGCGTCACGACCACGGCGGCCAGGCCGCCTGCGGTCATGGTGTAGCCGATGAGCTCCTGTTGCACCCTGGCCTGCTGCAGATAGGTCGCAAGGAACGGCCCCAGGCCGTCACGCACATCGGCCATGAAGAAAGCCAGCCAGCTCAGCGCCAGCAGGGACGCGCGCGTGGGCACGGCCGGCCTTTGCGTTCAGTGCGCCGGGCCGACCGGCTTGCCGTTGATGCGGCGCGCCTCGATCACGCGGCCTCCGCCCGTCGCCAGCGGTCGCGCGGCACCTTCGGCCTCGATCGTGTCGCCGATCCGCAGGCCGAGCGGCCGCAGCCCATCGGGCCTGGTGTGGACGAAGTCGCCGTTGTCCAGCACGACGCCATTGGCTTCGCCGTGCTTCGCGTAGTTGAAGCGCACCACCTTGCCGCAGGTGCCCTCTTCGCCATGGACCACTTCCGGCTCACGGCCATCGACGCTGGCAAGGCGTTCGAAGCGATACACCGTGTGCGCCGCTTCGCCCTTCGGCGACGGAGGCGCCTCGGTGCCTTCGACCACCAGTGCCTGACCCGCACGCAGGCCGCCGAGGAGTTCTGCGACCGCCGGGTCCTGCGGCTCGGTGACGAACTGCGTCGGCACGCCGTCGGTGTCGATCAGGACGCCTTCGATCGCGCCCTTGGGGCTGTAGATCAGGTGCTGGAACCGGCCTTGGACGGACCAGATGTCGATTTCTCGATGGGGATGGGGCATGAGGGGCTTTCGTGAAAGTCGAAGGGAAATGAATGGCGTGTGACGACGGGAATCGAAATGCGACCGATCAGGAGGCCGGTGCCGGCACAGGCGGCATGGGCACGGGCTGACCGGCCGTCGGCGGCATCGGCCGCACAGGCAGGCCACGTTCGCCGCGCCCCAGCGGACCGCGCGGCGGCTCGACGCCCGGGCTGGCGAACAGCTCACGCATGCCATCGGCCGTGCTGCCGATCGCGGTCGCTTCGAGCGCGCTGCCCAGGGGTCCGCGACTGCCCCAGCCCTTCGCATGGACCATGCTGTCCGGCTGCAGCGTGGATGCGAGTTCGGCGCCGACATGCGGCGGGAAGCGAACGATGCTGCCGTTGTCGAGGAGCACGCCGTTGACATCGCCGTGCCCGGTGTAGAGCAGACGCGACACGCGACCGCTGGCACTCATCGCCGTCAGGGCGCCGGGGGCGCGTGGCACGGGCGGCGCGTTGCCGGCGCCCGGCGGCTGGTCGACCAGGCTGCGTCCGTTGGCGCTCAGACTGACCGCACGAACGACCGGCGCCCCGGGCGCGCGCCAGCCACCGACCTGCACGGCATCGCCGGGCTTGAGCGTCTGCTGCAGCATGGCCGACAGGTGCGGCGGAAAAGCCACCTGCGTACCATCGACCAGCAGGAGGCCGTCGACTTCACCATTGGGATTCAGCAGCCATTGACGCACGCGCCCGCTGAATGTGCCGCTCGCTGCATCGGACTCGGCGGCGGGCGGCATGGGGCGAGCAGCCGCAGCGCCGATCGGCGCAGGCGCCTGCAGCGGTGGCGGCGGCTGCTGCGCGAAGGCGCTCGCGCCGATCAGCAAAAGCGCGGCGGCAAGGCCGGTGGGGCTGGAATGGAATCGCATGCGGAGGCTCCGTGTGACAGTGAAGGAGCCTTCACCGTCTCACGCTCCGTGCCAGCCTCGACTTCCTTTGAAATCAACGACTTGCGTGGAGC
>CAIQMJ010000553.1 GCA_903872875.1 uncultured Variovorax sp. | reverse complement strand
TCAATCTGTTTTTCGGTCCCAACGAAAGAAAGTCATGACCCCGAGTTCCTCAGCCGGCACCACGCCGGCGCCGGCCCGTACGTCGCGCCGACTGGTCGACCTGCCGCGCAGGCTGTTTCTGCGTCTCGGCGTGCTTCCGTTCATGTTGCTGATCGCACTGCTTGTCTTCAGCCTGCTGTCGGACCAGTTCCTCACGGCACAGAACCTCGTCAACCTTCTGCGCCAGTCGGTCTATCTGATTCTCGTGTCGATGGGCCAGATGCTCGCGCTCGTGACCGGCGGGTTCGATCTGTCGGTCGGGACAGTGATGGCGATCACTTCCGTCGTCTCCGCGATGGCGATGCAGAGCCTGGGCACGGCGCTGCCGGACGCGGCCTGGGTGGTCGTTCTGGCCGGATGCGCCTGCGGCCTGCTCGCCGGGCTCGCGGTCGGCCTGATCAACGGCATCGGCGTGGCCGTCATCGGCGTGTCCCCTTTCATCGTCACCCTGGGCGTGCAGTCGATCGGCTTCGGCCTGGCGCTGTACCTGACGGGCGGCGTGCCGGTGTCGGGCCTGCCGGGCGAGTTCAGCGATCTGTTCGGCTTCGGCACCCTGCTGGGCGTACCCGTCCCGATCCTGGTGACCGCAGCGGCCGTCGTGGGCATCGGGCTACTGATGAGCCGGCTACCCACCGGCACCCACCTCTTGGCCGTGGGCGGCAATGCCAAGGCCGCCGCGCTGTCGGGCATCGACACGCGTCGGGTCCTGCTGATGGCCTATCTGTTGTGCGCGGGCCTGGCCGCGGTGAGCGGGTTGCTGCTGACCGCGCGTGTGGAGACGGGTGAGGCCAACCTCGGCGGGACGGTGGCGCTCGAATCGATCGCCGCCTGCGTGATTGCCGGCGTCAGCCTGCGCGGTGGCATCGGGCGCGTTCCGAATGTCGTGATGGGCGCGATCTTCATCGGCCTCGTGCAGAACGGCATGAATCTGGCGAATGTGGGCTCCTACCTGCAGATGGTCGTGCTCGGCGTGCTGCTGATCGTGGCCGTGGTGGCCGACCAGATCCGCCATCGCATGGTGGTGCCAGGCGCATGACACCGACCAAAGTCCAGCCGAAGGAAGCATGACCATGATCGCCCGTCGGGAAGCCAGCTTCCACCGCGCCGGTTCGCTGCAGGATGCGTTGGCCGCGCTGGACGAGCGCGGCGCGCAGGGCCAGGCCATCGCCGGAGGAACCTGGCTGATGCGCGCAACCTTGCGCGGCGAATCCACGGACCGCGCCTACGTCTCCCTGTGCGCCATCGAAGCGTTGAAGCAGGTGGTGGTGACACATGCACAGGTCGAGATCGGCGCATGCGTCACGCACGCCGGGCTCGCAAGCGCGCTGGCGTCGCTCCCCGAGTTCCAGGGTCTGCGGTTCGCCGCGGGCGCGTCGGCCAATCCCGCGGTGCGCAACATGGCCACGGTGGGCGGCAACCTGTGCGCGGCAGGTTTTGCCGCGGCCGATCTCGTGCCGGCGCTGCTGGCCGTGGAAGCCCGCGTGGAAGTGGGTAGCCGGACAGACACCGACATCATGACCGTCGAGGAGTTCCTCGCGCTCAGGCACCGCCTGGAGCCGGGCCGGCTGGTGCAACGCATCCTGCTGCCGCGCAGGCCGCCGGCGCCGATCCTGTCCGCGCACGCCCGGCTGCCGCTGCGCCGCGCAGGCGACTACCCGGTCGCGATCGTCAGCGTGGCCCTGACGCTGAAGCCGGATCGCACCGTCGAGCGCGCGCGTGTCGCGCTCGGCGCGGT
>CAIQMJ010000552.1 GCA_903872875.1 uncultured Variovorax sp. | reverse complement strand
GGGCGCGTGTCGCCCTGTGCCGCGACGCGGCCCATGTGCTCTTCCGGCGCGGCCTGCAGCCAGACGGTGGTGCAGTGCGCGAGCAGCTCGTTGAAGGTGGCCGGGTCGGACACGATGCCGCCCGGCGTGGCGATCACGACATCGCCGTAGATCTGCACGGTTTCCTCCAGCGCGCGCCGCTCGTAGCGGCGGTAGGCGTTGGTGCCGTAGAGGTCGTGGATCTCGCGCACGCTGCAGCCCGCATGCTTCTCAATCTCGCGGCTCAATTCGACGAAGGGCATCTCCAGGTCGTCGGCCAGCATGCGGCCGAGCGTCGACTTGCCCGCGCCGCGCAGGCCGATCAGCGCAATGCGGCGCTGGCGGCCGGGGTCGCTCGACGATGCGTCCAGCAGCTCGCCGAGCGCGATCCGCGCGCGTCGCAGCTCGGCCTCGTTGCGGTGCTCCAGCATCTCGCGGATCAGCAGCCACTCGGGCGAGCTGGTCGTGACGTCGCCCAGCAGTTCGGCCAGCGCGCAGTGCAGCGCCGTCGCCACCTGCTGCAGCACGAGGATCGATGCATTGCCGGTGCCGTATTCCAGGTTGGCCAGGTGCCGCTCCGACACGTCGGCCGCCAGCGCCAGCGTCTTGCGCGTGAGCCCGCGCCGCGCGCGCAGGGTGCGCACGCGCTCGCCGAGCGCCGACAGCAGCGGGTTCTTCTCCTCAACCTCCGCACCGCTCACAGCGGCGTCGGCTCGATCGTTCATATCCGTTCCCTCACACCCGAGGCCCGGCCTCAGGGAAAACACCAAGATGCACTATATTGCTTGACACTCGTAAAGTGCATGCGTATTGTCCGCGACAGGCAAGATACTGCAGACAAGTCGATGCCGCAAGTACGGCGATCAAGCTTCTTCTCACCCACGCAACAAACGGTCCCGCGATGTCCAAGGAATCCTTTCACCAGCAACTCGCCGGCCTCGCCGCGGACATCGCCGGCCGGCCACTCGACGACGAGCTCGACCAGTGGCTCAACCAGCACCACGGCGCCGGATCGCCGCTGTTCGAGCAACTGAAGCAATCGTGCATCGAGGGCGTGGCAGAGGGCTGGCTCTGCGAGCGCGAAGGCGGCGGCATCCGCTACGGACGCGTCTTCAAGGCCGACGACGCGCTCCACCGATTCTCGGTGGACGTGGTCGACATGCAGGACATCGCCGGCCCGCACCACGTCCATCCGCAGGGCGAGATCGACCTGATCATGCCGATCGCCTCCGAGGCCACCTTCGACACGCGACCAGCAGGCTGGTGCGTCTACCCGCCGGGCAGCGCGCACCGCCCGACCGTAGCCGCCGGCCGCGCGCTCGTCCTCTATCTGCTGCCCGAAGGGCAGATTCAGTTCACGCGTGCCTGATCCGGACGCCTGCCTTCCTCCTTTTTTGCATATGACCGAACTCCTCCCCAATTTCGTCGCCGGCCGCTGGCAAGCCGGCAGCGGCGCCGGCACGCCACTGTTCGACCCGGTGCTCGGCACCGAGCTGGTCCGCGTCGACGCCACCGGCCTGGACCTGGCGGCCGCCTTCGGCCATGCCCGCCAGACCGGACGCGCCGCCCTGCAGGCCCTGACCTATCGCGAGCGCGCCGCGCTGCTCGGTGCCATCGTGAAGGTGCTGCAGACCCACCGCGACACGTACTACGAGATAGCGACCGCCAACTCCGGCACCGTGAAGAACGACTCGGCCGTCGACATCGACGGTGCGATCTTCACGCTCGGCCAGTACGCGAAGTGGGGCGATGCGCTCGGCGACGTGCGCGCACTGCGCGACGGCGAGGCCGTCAAGCTCGGCAAGGAACCGGTGTTCCAGTCGCAGCATCTGCAGGTGCCGACGCAGGGCGTGGCGCTGCTGATCAACGCCTTCAACTTCCCGAGCTGGGGCCTGTGGGAAAAGGCGGCGCCGGCGCTGCTCTCGGGCGTGCCGGTGATCGTCAAGCCCGGCACCTCGACCGCCTGGCTCACGCAACGGATGGTGCGCGACGTGGTCGACGCGGGCGTGCTGCCGAGCGGTGCGCTGTCGGTCATCTGCGGCAGTTCGGCCGGGCTGATGGACCAGTTGCACCCGTTCGACGTCGTGTCGTTCACCGGCTCGGCCGACACCGGCGCGGTGATCCGCTCGCACCCGGCCGTGGCCCGGCAGTCGGTGCGCGCCAACATCGAGGCCGACAGCCTGAACTCGGCCATCCTGCTGCCCGACGGCATGCCCGGCACCGAAGCCTTCGACCTGCTGGTGCGCGAGGTGGTGCGCGAGATGACGGTCAAGTCGGGCCAGAAGTGCACGGCGATCCGTCGCATCTTCGTGCCCGAAGCGGTCTACGACGCGGCGGCAGAGGCCATCGGCGCCAAGCTGGCGGGCCTTACGGTCGGCAACCCGCGCAACGAATCGGTCCGCATGGGCTCGCTGGTCAGCCGCGCGCAGCTCACGGCCGTGCGCGACGGGCTCGCGCAGCTCCAGCGCGAGGCCGGCGTGCTGTACGACGGCAACGGCCCGCAAGGCCGCCCGCTGGTCGACGCCGACCGCGCCATCGCCTGCTGCGTGGCACCGGTGCTGCTTGGCACGCGCGACGCCGACGGCGCGGCGCTGGTCCATGACGTGGAGGTCTTCGGGCCGGTGGCGACCCTGCTGCCGTACCGCGATCTGGCCCATGCCACGTCGCTCGCTCATCGCGGGCAAGGCTCGCTGGTCACCTCGCTGTATGGCGCCGACGACGCCGCGCTGGGCCGGACCGCAGTCGAACTTGCGGCCAGCCACGGCCGGGTTCATGTGATCACGCCCGCCGTCGCCAAGGCGCAGACCGGCCACGGCAACGTGATGCCGATGTCGCTGCACGGCGGACCCGGCCGGGCCGGCGGCGGCGCCGAACTCGGCGGCCTGCGCGCGCTGGATTTCTATCACCGCCGCAGCGCGGTGCAGGCCAGCCCCGAGGTGCTGGCGCAACTGGGGCTGACCGCGGCCTGAGACCCGGAACAGCACCGGCGGCAGCCACGCCACCACTGACAGAGAGAGCGACAGGAGACACGATGAACCCGACAGACCCCTTCAATTTCGCCGAGCATCTGTTCGCGCTGAACCGCGGCCGCGCCGCCAAGATCGCGTATGTGGACGACCGCGGCATGCTCAGCTACGGCCAGCTCGATGACCGCGCGCGCCGCCTGGGCGCCGCCCTGCTGGACGCCGGCGTGGCGCGCGGCGAGCGCGTGCTGCTGCTGCAGCTCGACAGCAGCGACTGGCCGGTGAGCTTCCTCGGCTGCCTGTACGCCGGCATCGTGCCCGTCGCGGTGAACACGCTGCTGACGGCCGACGACTACGCCTACATGCTGGAGCACAGCGGCGCGACCGCGGCGCTGGTCTGCGGCGTGCTGGTACCGGTGCTGTCCGAGGCGATGACACGCAGCCGCCATGCGCTGCGCACGCTCGTGGTGTCGCAGCCGACCGGCGCACTGGCCGAGCTGTCGGTGCATGCCCAGCCCTTCGATGCGCTGGTCACCGCGGCGCGCCCGCTGGCCGCACCGGCTGATACGCTGGCCGGCGACCATGCGTTCTGGCTGTATTCCTCGGGCTCGACCGGCCGGCCCAAGGGCACCGTGCACACGCACGCCAACCCGTGGTGGACCGCCGAGCTGTTCGGCAAGCCGGTACTCGGCCTGACCGAAGACGACGTGTGCTTCTCCGCGGCCAAGCTCTACTTCGCCTATGGCCTGGGCAATGGGCTGACCTTCCCGCTGTCGGTCGGCGCCACCGTGGTGCTGATGGCCGAGCGGCCGACACCGGCTGCGACCTTCCGCCGCTGGACCGGTACGCCGGGCACGCCGAAACCCACGGTGTTCTTCGGTGCGCCGACCGGTTTCGCCGGCATGCTGGCGTCGCCAGCGCTGCCGGCACGCGAGCAGGTCGCGCTGCGCATGTGCTCGTCGGCCGGCGAAGCGCTGCCGGCCGAGATCGCGCAGCGCTTCAAGGCGCACTTCGGCTGCGAGATCGTCGATGGCATCGGCTCCACCGAGATGCTGCACGTCTTCATCTCGAACCGGCCCGACGACATCCGCTACGGCACTACCGGCAAGCCGGTCGGCGGC
>CAIQMJ010000551.1 GCA_903872875.1 uncultured Variovorax sp. | reverse complement strand
TTGCCGATCTGGATCGACTACATGCAGACCGCGCTCAAGGGTGTGCCGGTGACCGACCTGGTGGCGACCCCGCCGGCCGGCGTGGTGAACGTGGGCGGCGAATGGTATTTCGACGACTACGCACCCGGCCGCGGTGTCGCCAGCCTGGGTCTGGATACCGCACCGGTGCAACCGGCCGAGGCTGTGACCGGTGCGCCGGTCGCGCCGAATCCGGCACCAGAGGAACGCAGTCGCATCCTCGATCTGTTCCGGAATTGAGGCGATGAGCGGCTGCGGCAGCCGCTCAGCTCAGGCGCTGAAGTTCAGTGCCTGGCTCGCCTGCAGGCTGGCTTCCCGGGACAGGTTCGCGAAGAACTCTTCGCCCGTCTTGGTATCGACCCAGGCATGACCATCGTGGCGGTAGTGATAGCCGCCGCTGCGGGCCGCTAACCAGATTTCATGCAACGGCTTCTGCAGATTGACGATGATCTGGCTGCCGTTGCCGAAAACGATGGTGATCATGCCGCCTACGCGCTGGTTGTCGATGTCCGCATCGGTCGTCTCGTTGAGGCGGTCGCAGCATTGCTCGATGGCGGCCAGCGCCGCCTCCGCGCGGTCCATGTACTCGGGGTCCGTCATTACAATTAATTTCACCATGTTGAATGTTCGTCAAATTCTAGTGATCGGCGCAAGCCTCACTGCGCTAGGGGTCGGCCTCAGTGGCTGCGGTCTCAAGGGTTCGCTCTATCTGCCGACCGATCCGGTCGCAAGCCAGCGCGCTACGCTGCCACAGGTGCTCACGCCATCCATCGGTGGTGCGCCGGCTGCTGCCGCTGCACCGGCAGCCGCGGCATCTGCACCCGCAGGGGCTGCCAAGTGACGGCCGCTCGCACGCTTCCCGGCCACCCGCACATCGTACGCACCGGCGACGCGCTGCACGTCGAAGGACTGTCACTCGCCGCATTGGCGGCCGAACACGGCACGCCGCTCTTCGTGTATTCGAAGCAATGGATGCTCGACGCCCTGGCGGCCTACCAGCGGGGCTTCCAAGGCCGTGATGCCCTGGTCTGCTACGCGATGAAGGCGAATTCCTCGCTGGGCGTGCTGCGCGTGTTCGCCGAAGCCGGCTGTGGCTTCGACATCGTATCGGGCGGCGAACTGGTGCGCGTGCTGGCCGCCGGCGCCGATCCCGCCAAGGTGATCTTCTCGGGTGTCGGCAAGACGCGCGCCGAGATGCGCCAGGCACTGGCCGCCGGCATCGCCTGCTTCAACGTCGAGAGCGATGCCGAACTGGAAGTACTGAACGCGGTCGCACTCGAAGAAGGCCATCGCGCAGCCGTCAGCATCCGCATCAATCCGAACGTCGACCCGAAAACGCATCCCTACATCTCGACAGGGCTCAAGGGCAACAAGTTCGGCGTGGCGCACGACCATGCGCTTGCGACCTACCGGCATGCGGCCTCGCTGCCAGGTTTGCGCGTGCTCGGCATCGACTGCCATATCGGCTCGCAGATCACCGAAGCCTCGCCGTACCTCGATGCGCTCGAGCGCGTGCTCGACCTGGTCGAGGCGATCGAAGACGCCGGCATCCCGCTGCACCACCTCGACTTCGGCGGCGGCCTGGGTATCGACTACAACAACGACACGCCGCCCACGGCCGACGCGCTGTGGAAGCAGTTGCTGGCGCGACTGGACGCCCGCGGCTTCGGCGGCCGCCGGCTGATCGTCGAACCCGGCCGTTCGCTGGTCGGCAACGCAGGCGTCTGCGTGACGGAAGTGCTCTACACGAAGCCCGGTGAGGACAAGAACTTCTGCATCGTCGACGCGGCCATGAACGACCTGCCGCGGCCCGCGATGTACCAGGCCTTCCACCAGATCGTGCCGGTCGCTTCAACCCGCAGCGCCCTGCCCGTCACCTACGACGTGGTCGGACCGATCTGCGAGAGCGGCGACTGGATCGGCCGCGACCGGGAACTGTCGGTCGCCTCGGGCGACCTGCTGGCCGTGCTGTCGGCCGGCGCGTACTGCATGGCCATGGCCAGCAACTACAACACGCGAGGCCGTGCGGCGGAAGTGTTGGTCAGCGGCGATCGCGCGACGCTGATCCGCCGCCGCGAGACGCTGGAAGACCAGCTGCTCACCGAGCGCTTCGCTGCGGCTTAGAAGGCTGCACGCGCCCCGGCTGCACACGCGGCTGTGGCGCGCGCTTGCGACGCACGGAGTTCCAGATGCGCCACGACAGCAACGCCGCAATGATGGCTGCATAGACCGCCACTTCGGCAAAGTTGTTCTTGCCGGCTCGCAGCCAGAAGAAATGCAGCAGGCCCAGTCCGGCGATCAGGTAGACCAGCTTGTGCAGCAGCTGCCAGCGCTTCGATCCCATCGCCTTGATCGCGCGGTTGAACGAGGTCGCGGCCAGCGGCGTCAGCAGCACGAAGGCCGCAAAGCCGACCAGGATGAATGGCCGCTTGGCGATGTCCCTGGCGATCTCGGGAACGTCGAAACCCATGTCGAACCAGCTGTATGCGAGCAGATGGACCACGACATAGAAATACGCGAACAGTCCCAGCATGCGCCGGTAGCGCGCGAGACCGTTGAGCTTCGTCATCACGCGCAGCGGCGTGACGGCCAGCACGATGCAGATGAAGCGCAGCGTCCAGTCGCCGGCGGAGCGGATCAGGTACTCGGCCGGGTTGGCGCCCAAGCCGTCGGTGAACGCGCCGTAGACCAGCCATGCGAACGGCAAAAGGCACAACAGGAACACCAGCGGCTTCGCGGCCGGACGCAGCAGCAGCTTGTTCATGCCTGCAACCGGCTCAATAGAATTTCTTCAAGTCCATGCCCGCGTAGAGCTGGCCGACCTGCGCTTCATAGCCGTTGAACATCTCGGTCTTGCGGCGCTTGGCGAACAGGCCGCCGCCGTCGCCGATGCGGCGTTCGGTCGCCTGGCTCCAGCGCGGGTGGTCGACATTCGGGTTCACGTTCGAGAAGAAGCCATATTCATTGGCGGCAGCCTTGTTCCAGGCCGTGCCGGGCTCCTTCTCGACGAAGCGGATCTTGACGATCGACTTGCCGCTCTTGAAACCGTACTTCCATGGCACCACGATGCGCACGGGCGCGCCGTTCTGGTTGGGCAGCACCTCGCCGTACATGCCGAAGGTCAGCAGCGTGAGCGGGTGCATGGCCTCGTCCATGCGCAGGCCTTCGGCATAAGGCCAGTCGAGCACACGGGAGCCGACGAAGGGCATGGTCTTCGGGTCGGCCAGCGTGAGGAACTCCACGTACTTGGCATTTCCCTGCGGCTCGACCTTCTTGATCAACTCGGCCAGCGAATAGCCGACCCATGGAATCACCATCGACCAGCCCTCGACGCAGCGCAGCCGGTAGATCCGCTCCTCCTGCGCGCTCAGCTTGATCAGGTCCTCGAGGCCGTACTTGCCCGGCTTCTTGACCAGACCCTCGACCTCGACGGTCCAGGGCTGCGTCTTCAAGGTACCGGCGTTCTTGGCTGGGTCGGCCTTGTCGGTCCCGAACTCGTAATAGTT
>CAIQMJ010000550.1 GCA_903872875.1 uncultured Variovorax sp. | reverse complement strand
GTTCATTTGTCAGGTCTTGTATATAGCTACAGCAGGTTTTCCGACCCACGGCAGGCCAAGGGCTCCAGCATCGAGCGCCAGGCAGCGTACGCGGCACGATGGGCAGCGGAGCATGGGCTGAAACTCGACGAGTCGCTGACGTTGCGCGATGAAGGCTTGTCGGCCTATCACCAGAGGCACGTCAAATCAGGCGCACTGGGGGTCTTTCTCGCGGCGGTCGAGAGCGGAAAAGTGCCGCCGGGCTCGGTCCTGGTTGTCGAAGGGCTGGACCGCTTGTCGCGCGCCGAACCTATTCAGGCCCAGGCCCAACTGGCGCAGATTGTAAATGCCGGCATCACTGTCGTCACGGCGAGCGATGGAAAGGCCTACAGCCGGGAGCGCCTCAAGGCCAATCCTATGGACTTGGTCTATAGCCTGCTGGTGATGATCCGAGCGCATGAGGAGAGCGACACCAAGAGCAAGCGGGTTAGAGCGAGCATCGTGCGGCAATGCCAGGGATGGATCGCCGGCACATATCGTGGCCTGGTTCGGAATGGCAAAGATCCGGTGTGGGTGCGCCTGGTCGACGGCAAATGGGAACTGATCCCAGAGCGCGTCGAGGCTGCTCGGGCTGGTTTGGCCCTCTATCGTCGCGGATACAGCGCGACGCGCATCGTGACGGAGCTAACCAGAATTGGGCTGTCGCTCACCGGCCGAGGGCCACAGTCGTTGCAGATCTACAGGTTGATCAAGCAGCGCGCGCTTCTTGGCGAGAAGGAGCTTGAGGTGGGGGGCGAGACTTTCCGGCTGCAAGGCTACTACCCGGCGCTGTTGACCGAGGCCGAGTGGATTGACCTCCAGGCGCTGGCCGGCGATCGAGGTCGACGTGCTGCCAAGGGCGCTGTACCGCACATCATCACAGGCATGCGCATCACGATCTGCGGATACTGCGGCCGTGCGATGGTTGGTCAAAACATCGGCACGCGCAACCGCCGGCCGGACGGTGGCATCTATGACGGGCACCGGCGGCTGCACTGCACGAGCCATTCTTACGGGGGGTGCTCTGTGCCAGGGTCATGCTCGGTTGCGCCCATTGAGCGGGCGCTGATGGGCTACTGCTCCGACATGCTGAACCTGCAGGCTCTGTATGCCGGGGATCGATCGATCGAACCTCGCGCACAAGTTGCCGCAGCTCGGACGCGATTGACGGATATCGACGCCAAGCTGGAGCGGCTGACTGATGCGATGCTTGAAGCGTCTGTCGACGGGGGAACCCCCGCAACATTTACCAAGCGCGCCCGCGCGCTTGAGGCCGAGCAGGAGGAGGCCCAGGCGGATCTCGCCAGGGCGGAACGAGAACTTGCCTCAACTGCTCGCGCGGACCTTAGCGGAATCGATGCTCGATGGAAGGAACTGGCCGCCGGCGTCGAAGCCCAGGAGGTCGACGCTCGGCTGCAGGCACGGCAGCTGGTGGCCGACACCTTCGAGCAGATCGTTGTCTATAGCCAGGGAGTACGCCCTAGCGAGGCAGGAGGCACGATCGACATCATGCTGATCGCGAAAGGCGGTACCGCCCGCGTGCTGCGGATCGACCGCAAGGGCGGCTGGATTGCTGCTGAGAGCCTGGACGCCTGATAGCTCGCGCTTATGCGGCGAACCGCGATCGCTGCGGGGCTATCCAATACAACCAGGCCCCTCGCATCCAGGCGGCCATGTAGACAGAGCTGAGGGCAAACATTCCCCACTGGCCAGCTTTCCAGGTTGCCCAGAACCAGAATGGCTGACCGAGTATTCCGAACACGCAGGCCCAGCGGCGCCAGGACGTGCGCCCTTCCTGAGAAAGCCACGCCGCGGCGGCGCCAAGAACTGCGATCGCGATCTGATCAGGCGCCATGAGCGTCGCCCGTCTCGATCGGCTGAAGCCAGGCTGCGGCTGCCGCGACCGGATCGCTCTCGCAGCGTCGTGGGTCCGCCCAGATCTCCGAAGCGACCGTTTCGAGCTCCGCCGGATCAATGGTGCGCCAGTGCTGCTGAAGGCGGTGCGCGCATGCCGCCTTCCATGTTGGAGTGATGTCCGAGTCCATGGTGGCAGTTTATCGAAATACTGTACGTATATCCAGTGTTTCGCTACTATCGGCTTCCCACGTCAAGGAGCCCACAATGCCAGCCACGCCCGCCCCGCCACCGCAGCCCGCCACGCCATCTGAGCCCAAGATGCCAGCCACTCCATGGCCCGATTTCAGCGACAAAGACGTGCCGTTCTGAATCTGGCTGATGTTTTGTCACGTCTTCTGCTTACGCGCATCGGGGTCTTGGAACTCGCGGCGGCAGATCCTAGAGCAGATGCCCCGCATCGGCTGGTTGGACTTCCGGCGCGTACCGAAGGACAAGCGCGAGCGGTGGGGTCGCAATGCCTATATCGCAAAGATCTTGAGCCAGGTCGACCGCGAATCCATGGGCAAGGAACTGCACTGGGCGCGCATCGTCACTATCAAAGATGGGGGCGTGATGATCGAGGGCACTGAGCTATATCCGCGTGGGCTGAAGAGCTCACCTGAACGCGTGCTGCAGACTTGGTGGTGCGCCGTCGATTTTGAGGACGCGGTCGTTGCGATGAGCCGAATCAACGCCAAGTCTCCCACTGGTTTTCATCCGAACGATGACGAAGTGGACCCCTGACGCGATACCGCACCCACCAAGAAGAATCGCCCCCAGCCGAGGCCGGGGGCGATCAAGAGAGAGGGGCGGTACCCCGTGAGAACGCTTGGTTCTAGGTCGCGACCTTAGCCACGAGTCCGACGCTGATACCGAATCCAATGGACTGCACGCCTGCTTCAGACTGCCAGATCGAGCCGTTCACATGCGCGAGTAGGTCCTTGCCTTCGTCCTCGGCCACCACGTCGACGTAGGCCCCCGCAGCAGCCTGAATCTGGTCTTGATCGACCGCATGCGCTGGCTGAGCAGCGACGACCTTGTCGAGCTCGGCAGCGATGACCAGTTTGAGAGCCGCTTTTGTGGCAGCACGAGCAGGGAAAGAAAATGACATAGAAACTCCTAGATTGAAACCCGGCCGCATGGACCGCCGCGGCCGGAAGGCGGATTCGGTCAGGGCTGCGCGATCGGCGCCGTGCAGATTGCCAGCGCCTCGCGTAGCTCGCCCTCGTAGCCTTCACGGATCTCGATTTCCGCCATCGCAGTTGCGACGAATGGATCCAGGTCGATGCCCGGCGACAGGCGCTCAGTCGGCATAACGGGGCGTACAGGCGTCTGCACGCGGCACTCGACGGGCAACGCCGTCTTGATCTGTTGCATCGGTTTGGCGGCGCAACCTGCCAGGAAGAGGCAAACGACGAGCGCGGCCCCCTTCATGGCAACGCCCTCGTGCGCAGCCAGCCGTCGACTCGATGTCGAGCGCTCGCGTAGTCGTCGCCCGGTATGGCCGCGGGGGTGGTGAGGATCTCGAGTGCACGATCGTCTCTAGCTGCTGCAGCGGCCTGAGCTGCAGCCTGGCGGGGCCGCGCGGCGGCAGCGCGCTTATCGGCCTGCTCGCGCAACGCTTCCGTTGCGTCGCTGCAGGCGCTGGCCAGTCCGCGCGCGTCGTCGCGCTGTTCGGCCGCCAAGGTCGCCGCGTCGCGCTTCCCGAGGTAGACCCAGCCCAGCACTCCATTGGCCAACAAGCTGGCGGCCAATACGTAAGCCCACGGGTTCATGGGTTGACAACGTCCATCAGGACGG
>CAIQMJ010000549.1 GCA_903872875.1 uncultured Variovorax sp. | reverse complement strand
GCCCCAGCGCCTGCGTCCGTTGCCGGCGATGACACGAAGCGTCCGCTGGCGATCGCGGTTCCAGCCGAACGAAAGGTCTCTTTGGCATTTCCTGTTCCTATTGACGCGCTCGCCTCCCGCGGGGAATGGGCCGATGGTCTGCTTCACCTTTCGCTGCGAAAAAGATGCAGCCCCAGTCAGCAGGCCGTCGATCCTGAATAGCGGCGCGTGCGCCATCGATCGACGAGCGATGCGATGTCGACTGTCGCATCGGTCGAAACCTGGATCGTCTGCACCAGCTCCTCGGCGTCCAGGAATTCATGCTCCGCGAGTTGGCGCTCGAGCACCTGCAGCCCCGCTTCCGAAGCATCTCTGCCCATGGCCGCTCGCGCAGCTACCCGAGCCCGCAGCGTCGCCTCTTCGGCGCGGCAGTCGAGGATTGCGAACGGAAGGCCGAGCTCAGCTGCCATCGCGCGGAACCGCTGCCGCTCGTCATGGCGCAAAAAAGCGGCATCAACGATCACCGCGTATCCGGCGCCCAACGCGTGGCGCGCGCAGTCCCGAACCCGATCGAATGTCCTTCTGTTCGCATCTTCGCCATAGATCTCGATGCCCGCTGCTGCAGAGTCTGCCAGCATGTCGAGCCCGAAGAGACGCTTTCGCTCTACGTCCGAACGGATGCGCACGGCGCCCGTGGCACACATCAGCTGCAGCGCAACTGTCGACTTTCCGGAGCCCGACAGACCATGCGTGATCAGCAGCGATGCGCTCGCTGCGCGATCTTTCGCACGCCTGGAGGCGAACGCCAGATAGTCGGGCGCAGGTGCAACGTTCTCTGGCAGGTCCGGCTTCGGTCCGAGCGCGGCGGCCATCGCGCGCACGGACGCTCGATAGACCTCGTAGAAGGCAAGCACGCGCAGTCCGGAAAAGTCACCGCTGTGCTGCAGCCAGCTGTCCAGCAGACGAAAGGCGAGCTCAGAGTGGCCGTGGGCCTTCAAGTCCATCGTGAGAAAAGCGAGGTCGTTCACCACATCGATCCACCGCAATGCCGGCTCGAACTCAATGCAGTCGAAGGGCGTCAGCTCTCCTTCCACCATGACCACGTTGTTCATGTGAAGATCGCCGTGGCATTCGCGCACTGCTCCGTCCTGCTTGCGGGCGGTCCACGACATCTGCAGCTCCCCGGCCTGTTCGCGCACCCGATCGCAAAGCGCAACGACGCGCTGCGCTTCCCGCGGCACAGACTTGCGCAATATGTCCAGCACCTCGATCGCCGTTCGAACGATCCGGTCCGGGGTTCCATAGTCCGACGACGGCGCCGCTCGCTCCGCCGCCGCGTGCCATGTTGCCAGTCGTCGTCCCAGACTGTCGAACTGGAACGGCTCAAGCCGCCCCCGCACCAACGCATCACGCATGAGCGACGATTCCGGAAAGCGCCGCATGCGGACCAGGTGGTCGATCGGTTCTTCAGAGCCCGAGAAACTCGGACACTCCTCGGTTCCGCGTACCGGTATCACGTCAAGATAGAGCGTCGGCGCAAATCGCCGGTTCAAGCGAAGCTCTTCCTCGCAGAAATGCCTGCGCGCCTCCATGGTGGAAAAGTCGACAAAGGGGAGATGTACGGGCTTCTTGAGCTTGTACGCAAGCTCGGCCGTCAGCAGCACCCATGAAATATGGGTTTCCAGCAATTCGACCGGCCCGCCGGTCTCGCGCCGCAGCAGATTGCGCAATGCGTCGACCAGCGTCGTGTCCATAAAGAATGGCTTCAGTGCGCCATCAGGACCGGTACGGTCATCTGCGCGAGTATCTGTCGCGTCACGCCACCCAGAACACGCTCGTGCAGCCGCGAATGGCCATAGCCGCCCATCACCAGCAGATCGACGCCCAGGTCCGCCACACGCGACAACAGGGCATCGGCCACGCCGATCTCGGTCACGGCGCGTTCGACGCCAGCCGACACGCCGTGACGCAGCAGAAACTGGAGCGTCTCTTGCAGACACAACTGCGATGCGTCGTCCTCGTCGGCTGGATGGCGAAACGACATGAGCGTGACTCGAGCCGCAAGTTGAAGCGCCGGCAACGCTGCATGCAATGCAACGACTGCTTCCCTCGACCCGTCCCATGCCACGGCCACGTGGGTGATGCTCTGGCGGCAAGTGCCTGCCGCGGGGATGACGAGGACCGGCGTGCCGGCTTCCATCAGGACCTGGGCTGCAAGTCCGCGCACCGTGGTGTCGTTCACGTCTTCGCCCTGTCCCATCACGATGAGGTCGCTCGCGCGCCCGTGGCGGACGACGGCGTCGACGGTCGGATCATCGACCAGTCGAACCTCGTATGACAGCGGGCCCGTCCGACCAATCTCCTGTCTGAGTTCGCGGGAGATTGCTTCGGCCCGCCGCCTCAGGTAGTCGTCCGACTCCGCGATATAGCCGGACAGCCCCGCGGGAATCGCAGTGCCCGGAATCACCCCGTCGTAGAGACCCGTGGGTACCAGGGCAACGAGATGCGCCTTGTGCGCCCGCGCCCAGCCGATGGCCAGTGCGGCACGCACCGGACTTCGCTCCGAACGGTCCAGGTGGACAAGAATGGTTCTGTAGTTCATCAGGAAATCCGCCTTGATCGGGGTCTGCAGATACTGCGAAGACCTAGCCATCGAGCGGAACTCCCCCGCCGAACCGACTGATCCACCGATC
>CAIQMJ010000548.1 GCA_903872875.1 uncultured Variovorax sp. | reverse complement strand
CTGCTCGGCCTGCAGCGCGGCACCGTCGCCATCACCAAGATCGACCGCGTCGACGCAGCCGAGCGCGCGGCGCGTGTTGCGCAGGTTCGCGGCGAGATCGAGACGCTGCTGGCCGCAACGCCGCTCGCGGGCGCATCGGTGTTCGCGCTTTCGGCCACCACCGGCGAAGGCATCGACGCGCTGCGCGATCACCTCGTTGCCGAGGCGGGGGGCGCAAGCCGTCTTTCCCCTTCCTCCTCCGGAGGGCCGGCAACCGACGAAGCGCTCGCCTTCCGCATGGCAGTCGACCGCGCCTTCACGCTGTCCGGCGTCGGCACCGTCGTCACAGGCTCGGTGATGGCAGGCCGCGTGCGCATCGGGGACGAACTGCTGATCGTGCCCGGTGACCGCAAGGTGCGCGTGCGCGGCATCCATGCGCAGAACGAAGCCGCCGAGTCGGCGCATGCCGGCCAGCGCTGCGCGCTGGCATTGGCCGGCGTCGCGAAGGAAGAAGTACGCCGCGGCCAGTGGGTGTGCGCACCCGGCATCGCGTTGGCGACCGATCGCATCGACGTGCAGCTCGCGCTGTGGCCCGGCGAGGCGAACGCGATGCGCTCCGGCACCATCGTGCACGCGCACCTCGGCGCCAGCGACGTGATGGCATCGGTCGCGTTGCTCGACCGCGACCTGCTGGCGCCCGGCGACACCGCACTCGTCCAGCTCGTGCTGCGCGAACCCGTGAGCGCCTGGCACGGCGACCGCGGCGTGCTGCGCGACGCATCGGCCACGCGCACCGTGGCCGGCGTGCGCGTGCTCGACCCGTTTGCGCCGGTACGCTATCGGCGCACGCCGGAACGGTTGCAGGCGCTCGCCGCGTGGGCATTGGAAGACTCCAGCGCACGCATCGACGCCCTGCTCGCCAGTGCGCCGCTGGGCCTCGACACCGACCGCCTGGGCCGCGCGCTGGCGCTGCAGTCCGATGCACCCCTGCCGCTACCGGCCGACGCCGTGCGGCTCGATCACGCAGCCATCGCGGACGTGCACCTCGACGCGCTGAAGCGACAGGTCGTCGACCGGCTCACCGAATTCCATCGCAGCGCACCCGAGGAAGTCGGCCCCGATCTGCGGCGCCTCAAGCGCCTGGCCGGCCCGCGCGCCGGCGACGCGTTGTGGCAGCACGCGGTCGAGGCGCTGCTGGCCGACGGCATCCTCGCGCGCAGCGGCAACTGGCTGCATCTGCCCGCGCATGCGGCGGTGCTCAGCGCGGCGGAGGAACGGCTCGCCCAGAAACTGCTGCCGCAGATGGCCGAAGGTGGCTTCGACCCGCCGTGGGTGCGCGACCTGGCGAAGAACAATGGTGTGGCCGAACCCGCGATGCGCCAGACGCTCGCCAGCCTCGCGCGCCGCGGCCGGACCTTTCAGGTGGTGAAGGACTTGTACTATCCGGCAGCGACCATCGAGCGACTGGCTGCACTGGCGCGGGACTGCGTCGCGCAGCCCGACGGCCTGCAGGCCGCAAGCTTCCGCGACGCGACCGGCCTCGGCCGCAAGCGCGCGATCCAGCTGCTGGAGTTTTTCGACCGCATCGGCTACACGCGACGCGTGAAGGATGTGCATCTGCTGCGGCCGGACACGGTGCTGTTCGGTGGCGGCAAGGATGGCAACCGATGAGTTCCATGGACAGACATGCGCCTGCTGCGCACGGAGATGAACATGGAAGGGAATCGTCCCTGGTGGGGCGGCCGGGCTTCAAACCCGGTGGGTGGCGCCACGCGTCGCCGGGAGGGTTCGACTCCCTCTCCCTTCCGCCGTCAGGTCACCCGTAGTGGCTCCACATGCGAAGGACGCGCACGGTACGCTCCTTCTTGAAGACTTCATAGACGAGCCGATGCTGGATGTTGATTCGCCGCGAGTAGGTGCCGTCGAGATCGCCAACGAGATTTTCGTACGGCGGTGGATTCTGGAACGGGTCGATCGCGAGCATGCCGAGGAGAAGCTGGGTCTTGGCTTTCGAACCGGCCGCCGCGAGCTTGCCTGCATCCTTGATGGCATGCTTCGCATAGACGACATCCCACGTCACCAGTCGAGGTCCTTGGCGCTCTCGCCCAGAGGCAGCGCAAGGCTACGGCCAGCGCGCCACGTGCGGGCCCTTGAAATTGATTGACAACCTGGCTCAACAAACGCGGGACCTCAACCTTCGACCCGCAGGTGCGCCGCCCCGGCTTCGACCCGTCCCACGACCGCTGCGTCTCCAAAGCGTTCCGCACGGAACACCGCGAGGACGTCGTCCACCGCCTCCGCCGCGCAACTCACCAGCAATCCGCCCGAAGTCTGCGGATCGCTCAGCAAACTCCGAGCTGTCGCCGGCAACCCCTGCGCCAGTTCGACATCCGCCCCGTAACCTGCCCAGTTCCGCCCCGAAGCCCCGGTCACGAACCCTTCGGCGGCCATCGCCTCGATGCCGTCCAGCAGCGGCACCTTCGACCACTCGATCACCGCTGTCAGCCCTGCCCCGCGCGCCAGTTCCAGCGCATGGCCGGCCAGCCCGAATCCGGTCACGTCGGTCAGCGCATGCACGCCGTCGAGCTGCGCCAGCGCGATGCCCGGCGTGTTCAGCTTCGTCGTGGTGTCGATCAGCTGTCGATAGCCGGCCTCGCTCAGCTGCTCCTTCTTCAACGCTGCCGACAGCACGCCGACGCCCAGCGGCTTGCCGAGGATCAACACGTCGCCAGCTTTGGCGCCCGCGTTGCGGCGCACGCGATCGGGGTGCACGAGGCCCATCACGACCAGGCCGTAGATCGGCTCCACCGAGTCGATCGTGTGCCCCCCCGCGATCGGGATGCCGGCCGCGCGGCACACGTCCTGGCCGCCGCGCACGATGTCGCCGATGACCGCGATCGGCAACTGGTTGACAGGCATCGCGACCAGCGCCAGCGCCATGATGGGCTTGCCGCCCATCGCGTAGACGTCGCTGATCGCGTTAGTCGCCGCGATGCGGCCGAACTCGTAGGGGTCGTCGACGATCGGCATGAAGAAGTCGGTGGTCGCGATCAGCGCCTGGCTGTCGTTCAGCTTGTAGACGGCCGCATCGTCGGCGGTCTCGATGCCGACCATCAGCTCGGGCGGGATCAACCCGCCGCCGGCATTCTTGAGGATCTCCGACAGCACGCCGGGCGCGATCTTGCAGCTGCAGCCGCCGCCATGCGAAAAACTGGTGAGGCGCAGCGGCGCGAGCGGGTTCATGGGCGTGGGGTTCATGCAGGGATTATCGAAGCGCCGTCGCTTTCTACAATCGCGCCTCACCCTTGTCCCGCACGCCATCGAGGTACTCCCGCATGAAGACATTCGCCCGACTGACGATCGCCCTTTCCCTCTCCTTCGCCGCGCTCGGCGCCTTTGCACAGGGCGTGCTGCGCGTCTCGGCGATTCCCGACGAGGCGCCGACCGAACTGCAGCGCAAGTTCACGCCGCTGGGCGACTACCTGAAGAAGGAAACCGGTCTGGACGTGCAGTTCACGCCCGTGACCGACTACGCAGCCGTGGTCGAGGGCCTTGCGACGAACAAGATCGACCTGGCCTGGCTGGGCGGCTTCACCTATGTGCAGGCGCGCATCCGCACGAACGGGGGCGCGGTGCCGATCGTCCAACGCGCGGAGGACGAGGTCTTCACCAGCAAGTTCATCGTGCCGATCGACAGCGCGGCCAAGACGCTGGCCGACCTGAAGGGCAAGACCTTCGCGTTCGGCGCGCCCTCCTCGACCTCGGGCAGCCTGATGCCGCGCTACTTCCTGCTGCAGGCCGGCATCGATCCAGAGAAGGACTTCAAGTCTGTCGCGTTCTCGGGCGCGCACGACGCGACCGTGGCCTTCGTCGCCGCGTCGCGCGCCGAGGCCGGCGTGCTCAACGCCTCGGTCTGGGACAAGCTGGTCGAGTCGAAGAACCCGAACGCCGCCAAGGTGCGCGTGCTGGCCACCACGCCCACCTACTACGACTACAACTGGACCGTGCGTCCCGGCATGGACCCGGCGCTGCAGAAGAAGCTGACCGACGCCTTCCTGAAGCTGGACCCGGCCAACCCGGCACACAAGGACATCATGGCGCTGCAGCGCGCCAGCAAGTTCATCCCGACGAAGTCGTCGAACTACGATGGCATCGAGACGGCGGGCAAGTCGGCCGGCCTGATCAAGTGATGGGCACGGGCGGATCGCGCGGATGAGCCTGTCCATCGACGCAGTCGGCGTGGTGCATCCGAATGGATACCGTGCGTTGCAGGGCGTGACGCTGGTTGCCGCATCGGGCGAGCGGCTTGCGGTCATCGGGCCGTCGGGCGCGGGCAAGACGACGCTGCTGCGCGTGCTGGGCGCCGCGTTGCGGCCGTCGGAGGGCGAAGTCGCCGTACTTGACGCCGCACCTTGGCGCCTGGCGGTACCGGCATTGAAGAAGCTGCGCGCGCGCATCGGCACCGTGCACCAGTCGCCGCCGATCGCGCCGCGCCTGCGCGTGGTCACGGCGGTGCTCGCCGGCCGGCTCGGCGTCTGGTCGACCTGGCGGGCACTGGGCTCGCTGTTCTACCCCGCGGACATCGCGGGCGCGCACATGGTGCTGTCGCGCGTCGCGCTGGAAGACCGGCTGTTCGACCGTTGCGATCGACTCTCGGGCGGGCAGGTGCAGCGCGTGGGCGTCGCCCGCACGCTGTACCAACGGCCCGCCTTGCTGCTGGCCGACGAACCCGTGTCGGCGCTCGACCCGACGCTGGCCGATGCCATCGTGCGCGAGCTGGTCGCGCAGAGCGAGCAGACCGGCGCCACGCTGGTCGCGTCGCTGCATGCGGTCGACCTCGCGCTGCGCTGGTTTCCGCGCATCGTGGGCATGCGCGGCGGCCAGGTGATGTTCGACCTGCCCGCCGCGCAGGTCACGCCAGCCATGCTGGACGCGCTCTACGCCAGCGAAGGCGATCTTGCAGGCCCGTCGCCGGCCGGCACGGCGGGGCCGGTCGCCGATCCGCCCTTCCAGCGGCCCGACTGCCCGTGAGCGCCCCGGCCATCGACACCCGCCGCGACCCGCTGGCCATGCGCCGACTCACGCGCGGCCTCGCCGCGCTGGTTATCGCCTGGCCGGTGCTCACGCTGTCTGAATTCAAGCCCTGGCTGCTGTTCGACGGCACCAGCCTCGCGGTGATGGGTGGCTTCCTCACCGGCTTCTTTCCGCCCGAAACCGCGCCTGGCTTCCTCGCGCTGCTCGGCAAGGCGACGCTCGAAACGCTGGCGATGGCCACGGCGGGCACCGCGCTCGCGCTGCTGATCGGCGCACCGCTGGGCTTCGTGACCACCCGTGCGCTGTCGATTTCGCGGCTCGGGCCGGGGCCGGGCCGGCTGCGCGGCGGCGTCGTGCGGCAAGCCGCGCGCTGGCTGCTGATGGTGCTGCGTGCGATACCGGAGATCGTCTGGGCGCTGCTGTTCGTGCGCGCGCTAGGGCTCGGCCCGGCGGCCGGCGTGCTTGCGCTCGCGATCACCTATGGCGGGATGCTCGGCAAAGTCTATGCGGAGATCCTCGAATCAACCGACACGCGACCCGCGCGTGCACTGCTCGAAGCCGGCAGCGGCCGCATCGCGGCGCTCTGCTACGGCCTGCTGCCGAACACCGCGCAGGAGCTGGCCTCGTACACGGTCTACCGCTGGGAATGCGCGGTGCGCGCGTCGGTGGTGATGGGCTTCGTCGGTGCAGGCGGGCTCGGCCAGCTGATGGACCAGTCGATGAAGATGCTCAACGGCGGCGAGGCCAGCAGCATCCTCATCGTGTTCCTTCTGCTGGTGCTGATGGCCGACATGCTCAGCAACACGCTGCGAAAGCTGCTTGCATGAACGCCATGCCGCCGCGTCCGCCGCCCTGCCTGCGCTGCTGGTGCGCGCTGCTGCTGATCGTGGCGGCGGTGGTGGCGAGTTTCGTGTACCTCGGCATCGATTTCCGTGCGCTGGGCTCGGGCGAGTCGCTGCGGCTGATGGGCAAGTTCATCGCCGAGTTCTTCCCGCCCGACCTGTCGTCCGTTTTCCTCACCAAGGTGGGTTTCGGCGCGCTGCAGACGCTGGCGGTGTCGGCGCTCGGCACCGTGTTGGCGGCACTTGCGGGCGCGCTGCTCGCGCTGCCGGCCTCGGGCCGCGGCGGCGCGCTGCTGCGGCATGTGTCGCGCTTCGCGCTCAACCTGCTGCGCAGCGTGCCCGAGCTGGTCTGGGCGGCGTTGATGGTGCTGGCCGCAGGCATCGGGCCGTTCGCCGGCGCCCTGGCGCTCGCGCTGCACACGACCGGCGTGCTCGGCCGGCTGTTCGCCGAGAGCCTGGAGAATGCGCCGCGGGAACCCGAGCATGCGCTCACGCT
>CAIQMJ010000547.1 GCA_903872875.1 uncultured Variovorax sp. | reverse complement strand
CGGAATTGCTCGCCATTCATTTCGAAGGGCTCGCACAGCGCCACCCGGATGTTCTCGGCCAATTCGACCGCGCGGGCCGACGACGGGTCCTGGTCGAGCAGAACGAGGAACTCGTCGCCGCCGATGCGGCCGACCATGCCGGCATCGCCGACGCAGTGGCGCAGGCGCTGCGCGGTTTCCTGCAGCAGATGGTCGCCCGCCGCGTGGCCGTGGCTGTCGTTCACCTGCTTGAACATGTCGAGATCGAGATACATCACGGCCAGCCGCGTGTGCTCGGTCCGGGCCTGCTGCAGCGCGGACTGCAGCCGGTCGTTCAGCAGGGCGCGGTTCGGCAGGTCGGTCAGCGGGTCGTGCCGGGCGATGTGGCGCAGCCACGTGTCGAGCTGCTTGCGTTCGATGGCGCTCGCCACCTGCGCCGACACGAACTGCAACAGCTCCACGTCCTTCTCGGTGTAGCGCGTCTCGCCGAAATAGCTCTGCACGACGAGCACGCCGATCGGGCCTTTCTGGGTCTGCAGCGGCACGCCGAGCCAGTCGAGGGAATCCTTGCCCATGTCGATCTTCACGCCGGGCGGCAAGGGTTCGGGCGAATCGGCGCGCAGCAGCAGTGCCCGGCCGGTACGGATGACCTCGGCGCTCAGCGTGCCGGAGTCCAGCGGACGAGGCTCGGGCGGCGTGTGGTGGCTGTCGACGTAGTAGGGAAAGCTCAGTTCGTCCTTGGCCTCGTCGTAGAGCGCGACGAAGAAGTTCGCCGCCGTGGTCAGCCCGTCGATGATTTCATGGATGCGCCGGAACAGGGCCAGCAGGTCTTCCGCCGTGTGGGCGGCTTCGGACACCGCGTAGAGCGCGGCGTGCATCGATTCGGCGCGCTTGCGCTCCGTCACGTCGCGCGCCACCGCAACGCGGACCTGGCCGGTCTCGGACCAGCGCGCCGACCACATGATGTGAACGACCTGCCCGTCCTTGCGCAGATAGCGGTTCTCGAAGTGCGGTTGATGTGTGCTGGCGTGGATCGCATCGACCTGCCCGAGCGTGCGCGCGCGATCTTCCGGCAGAACGAAGTCGAGCATGTTGCGCCCGACCATCTCCTCGGGTTCGTAGCCGAAGATCTGCTTGCAGGCCGCGCTCACGAAGAGGAATACGCCTTGTGCGTCGACCACGCAGATCGCGTCTGCCAGCAGGTCCATGACGTCGGCAAGGAATGTGTCGCCATCGGGTTTCATCGGTGAAGTGGGAGTGCTGCGCACTAGCTGATCGGTTCCTTGGCAAGTCGTGATGTTGCAATGCGTTGCACATCACGGGCCAATCTTGCCACCAATGCTGCGCGCTGCGGCGCCGCATGCCGGCGGCGCGGCCCGGCTTCCCATTCGGGGTGGCTCCGCGCGGTCTGCAAGGCGTCGATCAGCGTGCGCACAAGCGCCTGTGGCAGCCGGTTCGCCGCAACTTGGACGGCGGTGCGTTCGATACGACCGGTGGCTGCGTGCCCGCGCCGCGTCAGCGCGTCCCACAGATCGATCTGCCAACCGAGCAGCACGACCAGGACCGCGTCCTCGACGCTCAATTCGCGCAGGGCACGCAGACGGTTGGCGAGCTTGCGACCGAGCGGTCCCCAGCCCTGCATCAACGCGCCGCCGAGCGCGCCACCGAGCGCAGCCCCCGCGCCGAGAGACAGTCCGCCGGTCGCAAGGTCCAGCGCCACGCCGAGCGCCGCGCCGACCGCGGCACCTTGCCCGAGGCGGAGGCCGGCGTCCCTCATGGCTTCCGCGCTGAAGAAGTCCATCGTCCATCGGCCTTCGACCTGCGGCAACGGTGCCTCGGCCGCGTCGCCTGGGCGGAAGCCGTACAGCGCCAGCAGGTCGTCCGCGCAGCGCTGTGCCTTGTCGAAGACGTCCTCGCGCAGTTGCGCGACGGCTTCCGTCATCTCGGCGTCGCCCGACAGCGTGCGGCGCAAGGCGGCCACGTTGACCAGCAGGTCGGCAATCCGTGTCGCGGCCGCAGCCTGCCGTTGGGCGGCTTCCGCGGCGAGATGGGTGGTCACGGCGTCCAACTGATCGCGCCGGTCGCGCAACAGCGTGACCAGGTCCCGATACAGCGCGTGTTCGGCGCCGACGAAGGGCGCCGCGGCGTCGAAGCGCACGACCGCATGCAGCCCATAGGCGGCCAGCAGCGTCTTCCATTCGTGCTCGCGTTGGGCCGGGTCGCGCACGAAATTCAACACCGGCAGCACCGGCCGGCCGCAGGAACCGATCAGCTCGATCTCGTCGCGGTACTTCGGCAGTGCCGGCTCGCGCACGTCGATGACGAGGAAGGCGGCATCCACCTCGAGCAGCGTGCGCAGCACCTTGGCTTCCTGCTCGAAAGCGCCTTGTGCCTCGGGGCCCTGCAGGAAGCGGCGGATGCGTTCGGGCGGTGTCGGTCCGTCGGCAAAAGCGGTGAGATGGTCGCGCAAGGTGACGGCGTCTTCCAGTCCCGGCGTGTCGAAGAAGCGGATTGCCGCGCGGCCGCCGATGGCGAGTTCGACGCTCTCCACATGGCGCGTGGCGCCGGGCCGCGAGGCAACCTCGCCGAATTCCTGGCGCCGCGTGAGCGTGCGCAGCAGCGAGGTCTTGCCGGCGTTGGTGTGGCCGACCACGGCGATGCGGATGGCGTCGTCGCCGGCGCGCGAATGCGGTGCGGCTGCGTTCATGGCGATTGCCAGCCTTCCAGCACCGCGTCGACGCTGTCGCTGGCGCGGATGCGTGCGGGCCCGAGGGCGGTGTCGGCCAGCCACGCCTGCCAGCGCTGCACATCCGCATCGGCCGGGTGAAGTGCACCGCCGTCGATTTCACGGAGGGCGTCCGCATGGAGCAGCCAGAGCCGGCATTCGCCGCACAGCGCCAGGACGTCGCGCAGAAAGCGCTCCGTGCCGCGGTCGGGGCTGGCTGCAGCGCGGCAGGCGATCAGCACGCGGCGCGGCCGCCAGTCGGCGAGAAGGTCGAGCAAGGCACGCCGCTCGGACAGGCTGCCGTCGACGCGCCGGACGTGGATGGGCGATCCGGTCGGGGGCGCAGCCTGTTCCTGCGTCAGCGCTGCGAGCGCCGCTGGCGGCCAGACGGTCTCCGGCGGCAGCTCGAATCCGACCGTGACCAGCAGGTCCTGGGTGCGTTCGGGTGCGAGTCCCGGCGGTACGGCCGCCGGCGTCCGGCCGCCTGGGTCGGCATCGACGATCCGCGTCGGCGCCAGCGCGTCGAAGCGCGCGGCCAGGCGGCCGTAGTACGGATCTGCAGGATCGGGCCGCAGCAGGGGCTTGCGGATGCGCCAGACCACGGCGCAGAGCGCCATCAGCAGGAGTCGCGGCAGCAGGCCGTAGACCACGATGCAGCCGGTGAACCAGAGTGCCCAATCACGCTGGCCGGCCGTCGATACCGCGGTGCCGGTCGTGCTGGCTGGCGCGGCGGACAGCACCGTCTGCGCGTCCGGCACCGGGAAGCCCAGGTGCGCTGGCAACCAGCCGAGCGCGCGCACGCTGTCCACGAAGAAGCTCGGATCGAGGATCGTTGTTTCCCAGTTCAGGGTGTAGTTGCGAAACGCCAGCGCAAACAGCAGCGAGGCCAGGACCGCTGCGAAGGAAAGGCTCCAGATCGCATGGCTGACGAAACCGAAGGCCCACGGTAGCAGCCGCGCGCGAACGAGCAGTCCGGTCGCCGCGCGCAGCAGGAGCGGCGTCTGTCCGCGCCGTCCGCCTGCGACGCGTGCCGTGAGTGCCAGCCAAAGCCGGCCGAACGAGGCGGGAAGGGTGGCGCCCGGCAACGCAAGCCCGATGCCCCACAACAGCAAGGTGAGCAGGTGTACGCCCAGAAGGCTCGAGAGCGCGACCATCACGTTGATGCGCCGTTCGCCGCTGCCGGCCACGCCGCCAGCGAGCGAGACGCCGACCAAGACGATCACGGCGGCCAGCGCCAGCAACACCCACGGTGCGCCCTGACGGCTGCGCGCCAGTTCCTGCTGGAGCCCGATGCGCTGCCCCAGATGGCTGGCGCGGGCATCGATGCGCCGTGTGTTGGCCGGATGCGCGGCGAGCGCTTGGCGCACTGCCTGCGCGTCTTCGAGCGGACCGGCCTGTTCGGCCAGGCGGATGGCCTCTGTGATCACTGCGTCATGGACGGCAGCGTCGCGCAGCGCAATGGACAACGAGATCCCTTCGGAGAGGAGGCGGGCCGCTGGGCGTACCACCGAACGAGCGGGAAATTATGCCCGGCCCGTTCTGGACGGCAGCCGCAGATGCACGCACGAAAAAAAGGTCGCCTGCCAGAGCGACCTCGATGTCCGGCCACGGGAGGCCGGCAAGACGTTGCGGGCAATGATCTCAGCGCAGCCCGAAGAACGAGAGCACGGCGACCACGACCACGACCAGACCGACGATGTAGATGATTGAATTCACGGCGAAAACTCCTCTGCGTTGATGATGTGTAGAGCATCGCAGCGAGGCGCGTTTCGCCTGTCGGCGTCGGTCGGCGCGCCCTGTAGGAATTACCGTAGAAAGCGCGCGGTCATTGCGCTCCCGCCGGTGCGTCCCCCGTTGCCGGGCACGGTCATGGTGCAGCCTCGACCTCTTCCGTCTCTTCGCCGAGAAATCCCCCGCTCTGGTGCGCCCAGAGACGTGCATAGAGACCACCCTGCGCGAGCAGCGTGGCGTGATCGCCTTCCTCCACCACATGGCCGTCGTCCAGCACGATCAGCCGGTCCATCGCCGCGATGGTCGACAGCCGGTGCGCGATCGCGATCACCGTCTTGCCTTCCATCAGCCGGTACAGGCTCGCCTGGATGGCGGCCTCGACCTCGGAGTCGAGCGCGCTGGTCGCTTCGTCGAGCAGCAGGATCGGCGCGTCCTTCAGCATCACGCGGGCGATCGCGATGCGCTGGCGCTGGCCGCCCGACAACTTGACGCCGCGCTCGCCCACATGCGCCTCGTAGCCGCCGCGGCCCTTGGCGTCGCCCAGCGTCTGTATGAAGTCGTGCGCCTCGGCCCGCTCGGCCGCCGCCCGGACCGCGGCCGTCGTGGCGTCGGGCCGGCCGTACGCGATGTTGTCGGCCACCGAGCGATGCAGCAGCGAGGTGTCCTGCGTCACCATGCCGATGTGGCTGCGCAGCGAATCCTGCGTGACCTTGGCGATGTCCTGTCCGTCGATCAGGATGCGGCCCGCATCCAGGTCATGAAAGCGCAGCAGCAGGTTCACCAGCGTCGACTTGCCGGCACCCGAGCGGCCGACCAGCCCGATCTTCTCGCCGGGCCGCACGGTGAGCGTGAGGTCGTCGATCACGCGCCGGCCGCCTGGGCTGTAGCGGAAGCTCGCATGGTCGAAGCGCACCTCGCCGCGCGGCACCTCGAGCGCGGGCGCAGCCGGCGCGTCGAGCACGGTGCGGGGGCGCGACAGGGTCTTCATGCCATCCTGCACGGTTCCGATGTTCTCGAACAGGCTGGTCATTTCCCACATGATCCAGTGCGACATGCCCTGCAGCCGCAACGCCATCGCGGTGGCCGCCGCCACCGCGCCGATTCCGACGGTGCCCTTCGACCAGAGCCACAGCGCCGTGCCCGCCATGCCACCGATCAGGCCCATGCTGAGCGTGTGATTGACGATCTCGAAGGCGCTCACCAGCCGCATCTGCGCGTGGCCGGTTCCCATGAACTCCTGCATGGCGGCGCGCGCGAAGCCGGCCTCGCGCTGGCTGTGCGAGAACAGCTTCACGGTCGTGATGTTGGTGTAGGCGTCGGTGATGCGGCCGGTCATGAGCGAGCGCGCATCGGCCTGTGCCTTGCCGACCTGGCCCAGTCGCGGCACGAAGAACACCAGCGCGCCGATATAGGCCAGCAGCCACGCCACGAAGGGCAGCATCAGCTGGCTGTCGAGCACTGCGGCCAGCACGATCAGCGTGATCACGTAAACGCCCATCGCAACCAGCACGTCGGCCAGCACGAAGATGGTGTCGCGCACCGCCAGCGCGGTCTGCATCACCTTGGCCGTGATGCGGCCGGCGAATTCGTCCTGGTAGAAGGCCATGCTCTGGCCGAGCATCAGGCGGTGGAAGTTCCAGCGCAGCCGCATCGGCAGGTTGATGGCCAGGCTCTGGTGCTTGACGATGGTCTGCAGCGCCACGACCGCGATGCTGGCCACCAGCGCGGCCGCCAGCCAGGCAAGGGTGGTGCCGCGCTGCGTCCAGAGCTGTGCAGGCACCTGGCCGCCGAGCCAGTCGACGATGCGCCCGAGCATCGCAACGAGCAGTGCCTCGAAGGACGACATCACCGCCGTGAGCAGGGCCATCGCGAAGATCGTTCCGCGCACCCCTCGGGTGCAGGCCCAGATGAATGGCAGGAAGCCGTCCGGGGGCAACGCGGGTTCGTCGGCGGGATAGGGTTGAAGCAGTCTTTCGAAGAAACGGAACAAAACGGTGGGCCTCCAGCAGGGCGCCACTGTAGCGGGCATGCAACGATCGTGTGCCGGAAAGGGTTTCACGCCGACAGTGCGGCCAGGGGTGCTCCCGTAGGATGCAGGGTTGCCCGCCGCACGTCGATCCGCCCCCTTACCCATCCCCATGCCCGATTCCAAGCCGCCTTCCAAAGAAGCAGCCCGTCTTGCCGAACTCCAGCGCCTTTGCGTGCTGGACACGTTGGAAGAGCAGGCCTACGACGACATCACGCGCATGGCCGCCGATATCTGCGGCACGCCGATGGCCGTCATCTCGCTGATCGACGACAAGCGCCAGTGGTTCAAGTCGCGCGTCGGCCTGCAGGTCAGCGAAACGCCGCGCGAACTGGCCTTCTGCGCGCATGCGATCCAGACGCCCGATCGGCCCTTCGTCGTGAACGATGCGACCAAGGACGCCCGGTTCGAGGCCAACCCGCTGGTCACGGGCGATCCCAACATCCGCTTCTATGCGGGCGCGCCGCTCGTCACGTCGAACGGCCATGCGCTGGGCACGGTCTGCGTGATCGATCGGGAGCCGCGCGACGTCACGCCCGAACAACTGGCGCAATTGCAGTTCATGGCGCAGCAGGTGATCCTGATGCTGGAAGCGCACGTGGCTCCCGCCGCCGCCCGGTCCGACTGACGCGTCGGCGCCGTCCCCGCGTCTTCGGACGCCTTCGCGCCATCAGCTGTCGATCGCCGGAGGGGGTGGTTCGGTGGCGATCAGGTCCTGCACGCGCAGCGCCAGCGCCTCCAGCGTGAAGGGCTTGGTCAGCACCTGCATGCCAGGCGCCAGGTGGCCATTGCCGAGCACGGCGTTCTCGGCATAGCCGGTGATGAACAGCACCTTGAGCCCCGGCCGGGAGGCCCGGCCGCCGTCGGCCAGCTGGCGTCCGTTCATGCCGCCCGGCAGGCCGACATCGGTGATCATCAGGTCGATGGTGGCGGTCGATTGCAGAACGGCCATTCCGGTCGTGCCGTCCTCGGCTTCCAGCGTCTGGAAACCAAGCTCCTCCAGCACCTCGATCACCAGGGCGCGCACGCTCGGTTCGTCGTCGACCACCAGCACCGTGCCGGCGGCCGCATGCAGGGACGGTTCGACCGGCACCGGCAGCTCGAACTCCTCCGGCGCCATATGGTGGCGCGGCAGGTAGACGCACATCGTGGTGCCCATGCCGAGTTCGGAGTACACCCGGACCTGCCCCCCCGACTGGCGTGCAAAGCCATAGACCATCGACAGGCCGAGTCCAGTCCCCATGCCGATCGGCTTGGTCGTGAAGAAGGGCTCGAACACGCGCTGGATGATCTCGGGCGGCATGCCCGTGCCGGTGTCGGTCACGCAGAGCGACACGTATTGCCCTGGCGGCAGGTCGCGTTCCCGGCTCGCGCGCTCGTCCATCCACTTGTTGGCGGTCTCGATGGTCAGCCGGCCGCCGTTGGGCATGGCGTCGCGCGCGTTGATGCACAGGTTGAGCAGCGCGTTCTCGAGCTGATGCGGGTCGACCTGCGTGGTCCAGAGGCCGACCGCGCCGACGAATTCGAGCTCGTTTTCCGGGCCGATCGTGCGGCGGATCAGCTCCTCCATGCCGCTGACCAGCCGATTCACGTCCGTCGGCTTCGGTTCGAGCGTCTGCCGGCGCGAGAAGGCCAGCATGCGGTGCGTCAGTGCTGCGGCGCGCTTCGCTGCGCCCTGGCCGACGCTGATGTAGCGCTCGAAATCGTTGAAGCGGCCCTGCGAGAGCCGCCGCTGCATCAGTTCGAAGCTGCCGCTGATGCTGGCCAGCAGGTTGTTGAAGTCGTGCGCCAGGCCGCCGGTGAGTTGGCCGACGGCTTCCATCTTCTGCGACTGCCGCAGGGCCTCCTGCACGGCTTCGCGTTCGCGCGCTTCGGCCTGAAGCTGTTTCAGCGCCTCCTCGACTTCGCGCGTGCGCGACGCGATGCGTGTTTCGAGGTGCTCGTTGAGCCGGCGCAGTTCGTTCTCCGCACTCAACTTCTCGGTCACGTCGGCGCCTTCGGCAAAGATCCCGGTCACGGTGCCGCTCGCGTCGACGATGGGCTGGTAGACGAAGTTCAGGTACCGACGGGTCAGCGGCGCGCCCGGCGTTCGCTGAAGCATGATCTGCATGCTTTCGCCGACGAAAGGTCGGCCGGTGGCATACACCGAGTCCAGCAGTTCGTGGAAGCCCTGGCCTGCCAGTTCGGGCAGTGCTTCGCGTATCGGCTTGCCCTCGACCTGGCGATGGCCGATCAGCTG
>CAIQMJ010000546.1 GCA_903872875.1 uncultured Variovorax sp. | reverse complement strand
GTCAGTCCGTGCGTTGAAGTCGTACTCTTCGGCCAGTTTTCGCACGGTGCCGTAACTCTCGTCTTCACCCCGAAATTCCTTTGAATTCTGTTTGATCAAGTCAAAGAGAGAGGTCGCAACTCCATCCGCTGAGCCACCCAGCG
The DNA here is from genome assembly GCA_903872875.1 of uncultured Variovorax sp. Classification (GTDB taxonomy): domain Bacteria; phylum Pseudomonadota; class Gammaproteobacteria; order Burkholderiales; family Burkholderiaceae_C; genus Variovorax. The sequence goes on along the minus strand of CAIQMJ010000546.1, from coordinate 1,604 downwards.
TCGCTTGGAACTGAAGCTTGTATTCGTCACGGATCAGACTGTTGCTTTGGATCAAGTCTTGAACGGGTTTGAAGAGGGCCTCGCGCGCCTTTCGCTGTGCATCCAGAATGTCAAAAATCTCTCCAGCCAACTTCGCGCGAAGTTCCCTGTGCGTTTGCAGGAGGCTGGGCAGGCCATCGATCTGCGCGATACGCGTTTGCAACCCCTTCAATGTCTCTGGCGCATCAGGTGCACCAGTCAGCTCTGCGAGTTTGACCTCCCAGTCGGCCAATGATTTCAGATCCTGCTGGTACAGAAGTTGTGGCGCATTGAGTTTTGCGTTGAGCGCTGTCTGCTCTGCAAGCAGATTGGCTCGCTGAGCGGCAACATCGCCAGTCGACGCCAGGGTTTTTGCTTGCTCGTCGGGAATCGAGACAGAAAGCTCATCAAGGGGCTGTTGATTCAGTTCGATCGTTACGAGGTCAGACGCCTGCAACCCGAGAGTGGTGAGGTCTATCGCTGTGTCTTCGAGAAATTGGGTACGAGCGCGGTCGAGTAGGCGCAAGCGCTCACGCACGTTCTGGATTGCTTTCAGCTTGCCGGCAAGTGCTAGCGCGGTGGTGGCATTCAAGGTCGCGGATTTCTCGAGATCTTGAATCTGGCTCGAGATGGCCTCCAGCGAGGCCGCCGCTTGCTGCTGCTCGATCGTCAGCTCGACGGCAGGTTTTTCCATCACCTCTGGCTTGATCTTGGTGTGCTCCTCAATCTGACGATTCTTGATGGTCAGTTGCTCTTGGATCGCACTTCGAACTTCCGGTTGAAGCTGCGTCTCATAGCCCGCAATTTCCTGGTTGACTCTTCGCAGGTCTTTTCTGAATTCGTTGAGCTGATGTCGAAAGCTGCTCTCCTGCTCCTCGATAAGCTGGTCAAAGTCGAGTGCACCCAGGCGGATAGAAGCATCTGTGTGGGAGAAGATGACCGCTCGCAGTTCATTTTCAAAGGCATTGGAACGGCCAGAGACATGCGCGTTGCACAATTCTTCGAAATGACCCTGCGGGATGTATCGGACGAGCTCCACCTTTTCCGCCGGTGGATCGTCGTTAAGGTTTCGTTCCTCCGTACTGCCATCGAGCCACGAGAGGGTTGCGGTGAAGTGCTTTGCGGGATCGCCAGACTTTCCTCTAAATCTCTCCTTCTTCAAAAAGGAGAAATGAGCTTTCTGTCGCGAGTTGCCAAGCAGCGCGATCACGTCAGCGAGTGCGCTTTTCCCGCTCCCCTTGTTTCCGATGATCGCCACGAGATCAGGGTTCAGCGGCAGGTTGGTGCCAGCAAGCCACGTTCCACCTGTTGTAGATCCCGGGACCTTGGTGATCGAGACGCTGTTGATGAAGAACGTCTTGTTCTTGGAAATTTCGGTCTGCTTTTCCGGGAGTTCGCCGATGTAGGAGCGTTTTGCTGGCTCCATGATGGCCTGAAGCAGACCATGAAACGAAGGGTCTGCCTTGATCCAGGTCGCCTTGCCGGACGAGCTGGCGTGACGGATCGTCACCTGGAGCGTGTCGCCGGTGCGCAGTTGCGCCGTCTCTGCCGTGTAGTCCTCACCGGCGTTGACGGTCTGCGGCAGG
>CAIQMJ010000545.1 GCA_903872875.1 uncultured Variovorax sp. | reverse complement strand
AGCGCGACGCGCCCGCCGATGTCGCCGGTGAAGGAACGGATCGGGAAAGGGCCCTCGCTGCGGTCCAGGCAGATCGCGTCGAAGCCGCTGCGCACCAGCAGGAAGATGCTGTCGCCCAGGCTGGCGCACAGCCTCAGCAGCACCGGCCGGCACAGCGAACGCAGGTCGCCGGGATTGCCGGCCTGCGCGGCCATCGCGAAGAAGTCGATGCTCAGGCGGTAGAGCTTGCTGCGCTCGTCCTGCTCGACCACGCCTTCCGCCACCAGCGACTGCAGCAGCCGGTGCGTGGTCGCCTGCGTGAGGCCGACCGATCTGCCGATCTGCGTGACGCGCCCGCCGCCCTCGGCCTGCACCGCGGCGAGCGCACGGATCACGGAAAAGACGCGCGGTACGCCGCCCGTCGCTGCAATGGGAGAAGTCATGCCCTGGTTTGCCGGAAATGTAGGCCTCGACTATAGCCAAAACATTTCATCCATCGGAATAAATGAAAGAAATATTCTAATTGATGGAATACGAAGGCAATATTGGTTCGCTTATTGCAAGTTGTTGGATCGATATCCGGCAGAAGTCCGAAGACTTCTGCCCTTCGCCCCATCGGGGTGCGCAGTTTGCAGCGAACGAAAGGCCCTCATGTCATTCCTCCGGCTCACGGACGTGTCGAAGTTCTACGGCAGCACCCAGGCGGTGGCTGCGATGAACCTGTCGGTCGAGAAGGGCGAGTTCGTCTCGCTGCTCGGCCCGTCGGGCTGCGGCAAGACGACCACGCTGCAGATGGTGGCCGGCTTCGAGGCGGTGACCAGCGGCCGCATCGAACTCGACGGCAAGGACATCACGCACACCAGGGCCAACACGCGCGGGCTGGGCATCGTGTTCCAGACCTATGCGCTGTTCCCGCACATGACGGTGGCCGACAACGTGAGCTTCGGCCTGGAGATGCGCAAGATGCCGAAGGCCGAGCGCCGCGAGCGCGTGGCCCAGGCGCTCGGCCTGGTGCACCTGGAGGCGCATGCGGGCCGCTACCCGCGCGAACTGTCGGGCGGCCAGCGCCAGCGCGTGGCGCTCGCGCGTGCGCTGGTCATCGAGCCGCCGGTGCTGCTGCTCGACGAGCCGCTGTCCAACCTCGACGCCAAGCTGCGCGAGGAAATGCAGTTCGAGCTGCGCCAGATCCAGCGCAAGGTCGGCACCACCACGGTGATGGTCACGCACGACCAGAGCGAGGCGATGTCCATCAGCGACCGCGTGGTCGTGATGGAAGGCGGCCGCGCCACGCAGATCGATCCGCCGCACCAGGTCTACGAACATCCGCGCACGCGCTTCATCTCGACCTTCGTCGGCAAGGCCAACCTGCTCGAAGGCCGCGTCACGGCCGACGGCGCGCGCAGCACGGTGCGGGTCGGCAGCCTGTCGGTCGAGGTCGACGAGCCGGGCTTCCGTACCGGCGCTGCCGTGCTGCTGAGCGTGCGGCCCGAGAAGCTGCAGCTGGCTGCGCCCGGCAGCGGTCGGCTCGATGGCGAGGTCGGCGAGCGCTTCTTCCTCGGCAGCCAGTGGCTCTACCGCATGAACACCGACGTCGGCGACCTGATGGT
>CAIQMJ010000544.1 GCA_903872875.1 uncultured Variovorax sp. | reverse complement strand
AGAAAGCGTACGTCCACGCTGCGCTTGGTCAGCTTGTTGCGCAGGATGTCCTCGATCTGCACGAGCTGGAATTCGGCGTCGCCGATCAACGTGATTTCCTTGTCCTTCAGCTCCACGGACGCAGCCGTGCCCTTGAAGTCGAAGCGTGTTCCGATTTCCTTGGAGGTGTTCTCCACGGCGTTCTTGACTTCGGGAAGATCGGGTTCGCAGACGGTGTCGAAAGATGGCATGTATGGACTCCTGGAGAGTCGCCTCCATCGGAGGCGAATGCGCCCCGTGTCGGGGAGCATGGAACGGATGTGAGACTGCGGCCAGAGGTACCGCGCAGCTCGACGTGAGTGCGACAATTCTCCCATGATCATGGAGTCCAACGTCCCGCTGCAGCCGTACAACAGCTTCGGCATCGTGGCACGCGCGCAGCAGCTCGTGCGTATCGCCACCGAAGCCGATGTAGCAGCGCTGCTGGCCGATCCGCAATGGGCCGAGCAACGCACCTTCGTACTGGGTGGCGGCAGCAACATCGTGCTGACAGGCGACGTCAAGCCGCTGGTCCTCAAGGTGGAGATCAAGGGCCGCCGGCTGGTCGAAGAGACGTCTCGCGCCTGGATCGTCGAGGCCGGCGCGGGAGAGAACTGGAGCGAGACCGTGCAATGGATGGTCGAGAACGGCTATCCCGGCCTCGAGAACCTCGCGCTGATTCCCGGCACCGTCGGCGGCGCGCCGGTGCAGAACATCGGCGCTTACGGCATCGAACTGCAGGACCGCTTCGAGTCGCTCGATGCGATAGATCTGGAGACCGGCCTCAGCTTCACGCTCGATGCGGCGCAATGCGCCTTCGGCTATCGAGATTCGGTGTTCAAGCATGTCGCGGGTGGTCCCAATGGCTTCGGGCTCGCGGGACGCGCGCTCATCACGCGCGTGCGCTTTCGGCTGCCAAAGCCATGGAAGGCGGTCGTCGGCTACCTGGATCTGGAACGCAAGATGGAGGAGACGGGCAACTTCACGCCCGACGCGCGCGACATCTTCGACTGGGTCTGCGCGATCCGCCGTGCCAAGCTGCCCGACTGGCGCGTGCTCGGCAATGCCGGCAGCTTCTTCAAGAACCCGACAGTCACGCCGGAGCAGTGCGCGGACATCATCGCGCGCGATCCCAAGATCGTGCACTATCCGATGGACGACGGCAGCATCAAGCTCGCGGCAGGATGGCTCATCGATGCCTGCGGCTGGAAGGGCAAGTCGGTGGGCAACGCGGGTGTCTACGAGCGGCAGGCACTGGTGCTGGTCAACCGGGGTGGGGCGGCGAATCCGGTCACGGGCGGCGAGGTCATGACCCTGGCCAAGGCCATCCAGACCAGCGTATATGAGCGCTTCGGCATCCGGCTGGAGCCGGAGCCCGTGGTGGTGTAGCTGGAAGTGAAAAGCCACCGCGAGGTGGCTTTTTGCTTGAGCGGTCCGACGGCTTATTTGGCGTCGTCGTCGTTGGTCAGTTTCGGCAGCGAGGCGCCGCTGCCCTGCGACAGCAGCCCGACGTTGCTGTAGATCGCGAGCTTGTCACGCGTGTCGACGATGTCGAGGTT
>CAIQMJ010000543.1 GCA_903872875.1 uncultured Variovorax sp. | reverse complement strand
GCCTTCGCCGCCGCCGTGAGGCTGCCGCGCGTGGCGATCGACACGAAGGATTCGAGCTGGGTGAGGCGGTCCATGGCGGTGGATTATCCGGAGGGCTGTGGCTGCGAGAAGACACGTTTTCGGGTTAACCCTTGGATCTTGAGCAGCCTTTTCGATGTTTCGATACAATTTAGTTTCGAAACTAATCCGTTCACTAATTCTCATGTCCGAGCCTCTTGCCAGCCCGCCGCCGGGCCGTCCGCGCGATGCCGCACTCGATGCCAACATCCTCCGCGCCGCGATGGAACTGCTGGGCGAGTCCGGCATCCACGCGGTCACGATGGACGCCGTGGCGCAGCGCGCAGGCGCGGGCAAGGCCTCGCTCTACCGGCGCTGGAAGTCCAAGGACGAACTGCTGGCCGACGCACTCACGCTGCACTCGCCGATCGACGTCGAAGTCGACACCGGCACGCTGCGCGGCGACCTGGTGAAGATCTACGAGCACTACTACGGCATCGGCAACCACGTGATGCAGGCCGCCGTGCAGGAAATGCTGGGCAACGTGCGCCAGCACATGGCCTGGACCGAGAAGGTCGCGCCCGAGCGGCTGACCGCGCGCCGAGCCAAGGTGCGCGCGCTGGTGGAACGCGCGGTGGTGCGTGGCGAGATCGCCGCGCCCGACGACATGGACCTGCTGCTCGACCTGGTGCCGGCCATGATCCTGTACCGCTACAACACGCGCAGCCAGAAAGTCACGCGCGCGTCGATCGCCCGCTTCGTCGACGGGCTGGTGATGCCGTTGGCCCAGAAGGCCGCAAGGGCGCCGCAGCCATGAGCACGCCACCGAACGGCGGCGCATCGATCGCCGAAGACGCGGCCGACGACATCGACGCGCGCGTTCCCGAGAACATTGCCGAGCCCCCGGCACCGGCCGCCCCGCCACCCGCGCCGCCCTATGTGCTGAGCGAAGGCCTGGCGCTGGGCGCGGTTGCCCTGCTGCTGGCCGTCACCCAGGGCCTGGGCGTGAACCTGGTCAACTCGAACCTGACCGGCCTGCAGGGTTCGCTGGGCGCGACCACCACCGAAGCCAGCTGGCTCACCACCGCCTACTACGTGACCAACATCTCGGCCTCGCTGGTGCTGACCAAGGTGCGCTACCAGTACGGCCTGCGCCGCTTCGCCGACATCGTGATCCCGGTGTACCTGCTGATGGCGATGGCACACCTGTTCGCGCAGCACCTGGGTTCAGCCCTGCTGGTGCGCGCCGCGCTGGGCCTGGTCGCTGCGCCGCTCAGCAGCCTGAGCATCCTCTACATGATGCAGGCCTTCCCGGCACCGAAGGCCTTCGTCGGCGTGGTGCTCGGCTTCGGCGCGCTGCAGCTCGGGGCGCCGATGTCACGCATCATTTCCGAGGACCTGCTGCAGCTCGGACAGTGGCAGGGCCTGAACATGGTCGATGCGGCACTCGCCATCCTCTGCGTGGCCGCGATCAACGTGGTGCGCATCCGGCCGATGCCGACCCAGCAGATGTTCGTCAAGGGCGACGGCATCGTCTTCACGCTCTATGCGGTGGCGCTGGCGCTGCTGTGCGTGGTGCTGACGCAAGGGCGGTTGCACTGGTGGACCGACACGCCCTGGCTCGGCATGTGCCTGGCCGGTGCGGTGCTGTGCTTCGGCGTCTATCTCGCGATCGAGCTGCAGCGGGAGAAGCCGATGATCGACCTGCGCTGGCTGGTCAGCCCGTTCATGCTGCGCTTCATCGGCGCCACGCTGCTGTTCCGCGTGGTGCTGTCCGAACAGACCGTCGGTGCCGTTGGACTCATGAACACGCTCGGCTTCACCAACGACCAGATGCACGAGCTGTTCCTGTGGGTCACGCTCGGCACGGCGCTGGGCTTCGTGGCGGCGGTGCTGGTGCTGCCGTCGGGCAATTACGGCGTGCTGGGCGACATCGCGCTGGTGCTGATCATGGTGGCCGCCTGGATGGACGGCAATTCGACCGTGCTCACACGGCCACATGACCTGTACGTGTCGCAGATCATGCTGGCCGCCGCAACCTCGATGTTCCTGGCGTCCGCGCTG
>CAIQMJ010000542.1 GCA_903872875.1 uncultured Variovorax sp. | reverse complement strand
GGCGCTCGTGGAGAGGCTCAGGAGCGACATGCCGGCCGCCCTGTGCGGATTCCCGGACGGTGAATGCGGCCGATGGCTGGATTTTCATCTTCACAAGCGCGGGAAAACCTCAGGTGAATTTCAAAAAATCCTTATGAATCAATGACTTGAATTCATTGAGTGGCATGGCACATCCGTTGCTATCGATCTGTTGCAACCCCAGAGGATGGAGACAGACATGAGCCTTTCGATGCCCTGCACCAGCGCGCCGCCCGGCATGGCGGTGGACGCGCTCTTTTCTCGACTCACCTGACGCGGCCCCGTGCTGCGGACGACCCGGTTCACGCCGGGTCGCGCCGCCGCATGGCGGGGTGATGCCTGGCCGCAATCCCAACCACAAGCAACGGAGACATTCGATGAAACCTCAAACCATGCGCCGCTTCGGCACGAACACCGTGCGAGTCGGCACGCTGATGGCTGCGCTGATCCTGGCTGCCTGCGGCGGAAGCGACCGGCCGGCCGACTCTGCCAATCCACCCAACGCCGGCAATCCCGGCACGCCGGTGCCCGATCCAGGCTCGCCGACGCCCGGCAATCCCGATCCCGGCACGCCGACGCCGCCGCCGAATGCGACCCTCACTGTCGGCGTGCTGTCGTCCTCACCCGACCTGGTGACCGGCGACGACGCCCTGGTCGAGCTGAACCTGCTCAGCGCGCAACCCCAGGAGAGCCTGTCGGTGAAGATCGATGGGCGGGACGTGACGGCCGTGTTTGCGGCGAATCCCGCCAACGGCCGGCTGCTCGGCAAGGTCACCGGGCTCAAGGGCGGCGCCAATGAACTGGTCGCCACCTACGGCAGCTACAGCACGCGGCTCGTACTCACGACCTATCCGGTCACCGGCCCCGTGATCTCGGGACCGCACGAGGCGCCCTTCGTCTGCGGCTACGCGACCTTCACGCGCATGGGCGGCCAGGTCTTGAAGTCGCTGGACGACGGCAAGTGCTCGGTCGAGACGCGCGTCGACTACTACTACCGGACCACCGCGGGCTCGAACTCGCGCTTCGATCCGGCGACCATCACGGCCTATCCAGCCAACATGGCCTACCTCACCATCAAGGGCAGGCAGGTGCCCTACGTCGTGCGTCTGGAAAGCGGCACCATCAACCGCGGGCTGTACCAGTCGGCGATCCTCCACGACGTGCTCAACGAACCCGCGCCGTCGCCCAGCACGCCGCCCGCCAACTGGAACGGACAGCTGCTCTACCCCTTGGGCGGGGGCTGCCAGGGCGGCTGGTTCCAGCAGGGCAACGACTTCGCCACGCTGATCAATCCGACCTACCAGAGCCGCGGCTACGCGGTGACGACGTCGACGCTCAACGTCTTCGGTACCAACTGCAACGACCAGCTGTCGTCCGAGACCATCGCGATGGTCAAGGAACGCTTCATCGAGAACTACGGCGTGCCGAAATACACGATCGGCACCGGCGGCTCGGGCGGCTCCTACCAGAGCCACCAGACCAGCGACAACTATCCGGGCCTGTTCGACGGCGTGGTGGTCAGCCAGGTGTTCGCGGACGTCACCTCGTCGACCATCTTCAAGCTGCACGACTCCCGCGTGCTGGACAACTATTTCAAGGATCCGGCGACCACTGCGCTGGCCTACACCACGGCCGAGAAGCAGGCGATCTCGGGCTATCTGCAGATCGGCAACATCACCAACATGAGCAGCAGCGCGGGGCGGCTCGACCCGACGGTGTCGTTCCCGGCGGGCATGCCGGTGGAGCAGCGCTACAACGCGCTGACCAACCCGACCGGCGCGCGCGCGACCGTGTTCGACCACACCGTCAACGTCTACGGAAAGACCGAAGTGGAAGGTTTCGCGCTGCGGCCGATCGACAACGTGGGCATCCAGTACGGCTTGCAGGCGCTCAACGACGGCCGGTTGAGCGTCGAGAAGTTCATCGACCTGAACGAGCGCGTCGGCGGCGTGGACCGCGACATGAAGCGCACCGCGACGCGCACGGTGGGCGACATCGATGCACTGCGCCGCGCCTACCAGTCGGGCCGGATCGTCAATGGCGCGGGCGGCCTGGCCTCCACGGCGATCATCGACCTGCGCGACTACAACGACGGCACCGTCGGCGGGGACATCCACACCAAGATCCATTCGTTCTCGATGCGCGAGCGGCTGCGCCGCGCCAACGGGCATGTCGACAACCATGTGATCTGGACCATGGGCGGCGGGCAGGCGGCTGCCTTCGACCAGATGGACGCCTGGTTGTCGGCGGTGGTGTCCGACACGTCGAATCGCACGCGTGCGCAGAAGGTCGTGGCCAACCGCCCGGCCGACCTGAAGGACGCGTGCTGGAGCAGTGGACTGAAGTACACGGAAGAGCAGAACGCCTTCGGCACCGGCGCCTGCAACACCTTCTATCCCGCGGGCACAACGCCGCGCATGGCAGCTGGCGGCCCGCTGACCGACGACATCGCGAAGTGCCAGCTGAAGCCGCTGAATCCGTCGGACTACCGTGTGATCTTCACGCTGGCTCAGTGGAACCGGCTGCAGGCAGCGTTCCCCGATGGCGTCTGCGACTGGACGCAGGCCGGCGTGGGGCAGCAGCCGCTGGCCGGGACCTGGCTGTCCTTCGGTCCGTCGCCGGTCAACCTGCTGTTCGACATCACCAGGCAGCTGATGTCGCGCTTCCTGTGAGCACCTCGGATAACTGAGCCATCGAGCCTTGAAAGCCGGGCCGCAGGCGGCCCGGCCCTGCATCTTTTTCTTTCGGAGTCTTTCCATGAAATCGCCTT
>CAIQMJ010000541.1 GCA_903872875.1 uncultured Variovorax sp. | reverse complement strand
CCGACTGGGACGCGTCCAAGGCGCGGGCCGTGACCGATACCGCACTCAAGCAGAACGCCGACCTGTGCGGCGTCATCGGCTTCTGGGACGGACAGGACACCGGCACGGCGGCGGCGATTCGCGAGGCCAAGAAGCAGGAACAGGTCTATCTCACAACCAACGGTGGTGCCGCGAAAACCGGTTGCGCGAACGTCGCCAACGGCAGCTTCAGCGCCTACATGACCTATGACGTCAAGCATCAGTCCGACGAACTGGTGAAAGTCATCAAGACCTTGCTCACCACCAGCGGAAGGCCTGCGACGGACATCTCACGGGTGACACCGGTCACCGTCATCACCAAGGCCAACCTGCGCGGCGACTCGTGCTGGAACCTCGACGACTACAAGAAGAAGTAAGCCGGTCAGTTCGTTCGTCAGTCGAACGGCCCGCCGACCAGCGGGCTGTTCTCAGGAGAAGCCCGTCATGTCAATTTCCCATGCCGTCGCCCGATGGCGGTACAAGTACGTCCCGGACCATGTCGTCGGAGAGGTCCTGTCCAAAAACTGGATCGATAACGCCGTGCCATTCGTGGCATTGGTCATCGTCTTTCTGGTCTTCGGCGGCCTGATCCCGAATTTCTTCGGCGCCGCGAACCTGAGCGACTCGAGCAGGCAGCTCGGTGAGTTCTCGTTCGTGGTCTTCGCAATGATGATCGTGATGCTCGCCGGTGGCATCGACCTGAGCGTCGGCTCCAACTTCGCGCTGGGCAACCTCGTCGGCCTGCTGTCGATGAACGTCGTGGGATGGCCGACGTTCGTGGTCATTCCGGTCGTCATGCTGGTCTGCGCAGGCGTCGGATTGATCAATGGCGTGCTGATCGGCTATCTGCGATTGCGGGCGTTCCTGACCACGCTCGTCATGCTGATCATCGTTCGCGCGGTCGTCGACATGCTGCTGCTTGCGCATGCAGTGGACATCTCCTCCCACATTCCTGAATCGGCAGCCTGGGATTTCGTCGGCATCGGATCGATTCTCGGTTTGCCGTTCAGCGTCTGTCTGGCCATTGCCTTTGCGGTGGGGGCGCACATCTTCCTGAGCCGGACCCGGCCGGGCTGGCACATCATGGCCATCGGCGGCTCGCGCAAGTCGGCCTACAACGTCGGCATTCCCGTGCGTCGAACCATCTGCCTGACCTATGTCGGCTCGGGCGCGCTGTGCGGCGTGGCAGGCTTGATGTATGCCGCACGCCTGGGCAGCGCGGGCTCGGACACCGGTGTCGGACTCGAGATCATGGCGCTGACCGCCGCGGTCGTCGGCGGGAACAGCCTGGGCGGCGGACGTGGATCGGTCGTGAAGGCGCTGATGGGCGCCGTGATCGTCCTGTTGATCACGAACGGGCTGGTCCGTATCGGCTTTCAGAGTGGCGCGGGATCGCTGGCATTGGGGCTGATCCTGCTTGCCGCGATCGGCATCGACGTTCGATGGCTCAAGAACAAGCACAAGCTCCTTGCGAAAGTCTATGTGTCGCCGGCCTATCTGTCGCTGCCGGACTGTCCGGCCACCGATGAGAGCGCCACGTCGCCCTATGCGGTGAATGACAGGTTGAGGGAGGTCGAGCTGATCGGCCTGGGGCAGGTTGAGGGGCCCGAAGACGTGATCTTCGATGCGCAGGGCAATCTCTACACCGGCACTCGCCATGGCGACATCGTCAGGTTCTTCGGACCCGACCATCAACGGATGGAGGTGTTCGCGCACGTCGGCGGCCATCCGCTGGGGCTCGCCTTCGACCGCGCCGGTTCACTGCTGGTGTGCATTGCAGGGATGGGCCTGTACAGCATCTCGCCGGACCGGGAAGTGCGTCGGCTGACCGACGAGACCAACCGCACGACATGGTCCGTCATCGACGACTCCCGCCTCAAGCTGGCGGACGACCTCGACGTGGCGCCCGATGGCCGCGTGTTCTTCAGCGAGGCCACGGTGCGCTACGAGATGCACAACTGGGCCTACGACGCGCTCGAGAGCCGCGGCAACGGCCGCATCATCTGCTACGACCCGGCGTCGGGAAAGACGCGCACCGTCATCCGCAACCTGATCTTCCCGAACGGCGTCTGCATGGCGCACGACGGCGAGTCCTTCTTCTTCGCGGAGACATGGGCATGCCGCATCAATCGCTACTGGTTTGCGGGCCCCAAGGCCGGCAAGCTGGAACGCGTCATCGACGATCTGCCCGGATACCCCGACAACATCAACCGCGCCTCGGACGGCACGTTCTGGGTCGCACTGGTCGGCATGCGCACACCGTCGATGGACCTGTCGCTGCGCATGCCGGGTTTCCGCAAGCGAATGGCCCGGCGCGTGTCACCGCAGGAACTGATCTTCCCCAACATCAACACCGGATGCGTCGTGAAGTTCAACGAGCGAGGCGAAGTGCTGGAGTCGCTCTGGGACCTCGGCGGAGAGAACCATCCGATGATCACCTCGATGCGCGAGCACGAAGGCTATCTCTATCTCGGCGGGTTGCTCAACAACCGGATCGGCAGGCTGAAGCTGCCGGACGCCGATCCGCACTGGACCGGCCAGAAAAGCTATTGGGGTGCGCAATGAACGACACCCGTACAACAGGACTCATGACGTCCATTCTCGACCGCGTCCTCGGACGCGGCCGACACGCGGTCACGGTGCCTCCCATGGATGGCGCGCTTCAGCCCAACAACATGCTCGACCGGGCGGCTCGCGTGGCGCAGGTCGTGCAGCCGGACAATCTGGTCCGCCTCGGCGGGAAACTGCTTTTCAGCAGCGGTCCGGACATGTACGCGGTGGACGTGGAAAGCGGACCGGTCGCGAGTGAAGGCCGGCTCGATGGCGATGTCTGCGCCATGGCATCCATGCCGGACAGTCGTGCCGTTGCGATCTCCGCGCACGGCCGCGTTCATTCCATCGGCGACCCGAGCGCCATCCGGATAGAAGCGGTCTGCGCGCTCAGGTCCGTCCGTTGTCCCACTGCGATGACCGCGGTCGATGACCGGACCGTGGTCGTGACGGACGGTTCGAGTCGGCATCGCCCGGACCAATGGCGCGCCGATTTGCTGCGCGGCGAGTCGAGCGGTAGCGTGTGGCGACTCGACATCGGCACTGGCGAAGCGACGAAGGTGGCATCGGGCCTTGCGTATCCCGCGGGTGCTGCCATCCACCGGGATGGCTCACTGGTGGTGAGCGAGGCCTGGGCCCACCGCCTGGTCAAGATCGGTGCGAACGGAACCCGGACAGTGCTGCTGGACGATCTGCCGGGCTATCCATCGCGCATGTCGCCGGCCGAGGACGGCGGCCACTGGCTCTGTCTCTTTGCGCCGCGCAGCCAATTGGTGGAGTTCGTCTTGCGCGAGCGGGAGTACCGGGAACGCATGATGGCCGAGATCGAGGAGCGCTACTGGGTCGCGCCGGCACTCTCGTCGGGACGCGACTTCCGGGAGCCGATGCAGGGCGGCGCCATCAAGTCGATGGGCATGCTGAAGCCCTGGGCGCCGACGCGGTCCTATGGCCTGGTCTGCAAGCTCGATGCGGACTTCCAGCCGCAATGGAGCGCACACAGCCGAGCCGATGGACGTCGCCACGGGGTGACGAGTACGGTGGAGCTCGATGGTCGGCTCTATGCCTGCAGCCAGGGCGGCGACGAGATCGTCGCACTGCCCGTTTGATCCGGAGATCGAAGCCATGGACAACTTCATCGAGCTGAAGAATATCGGCAAGGACTACCGCGGCGCGCATGCCGTGCGAGATGTCTCGTTTTCCGTCCGGCGCGGCGAGGTGCATGCGCTGCTCGGGGAGAACGGTGCCGGCAAGTCGACGCTGACCAAGATCCTTGCCGGCGCGGTACAGCCGTCGAGCGGACAGATCGTCCTGGAAGGGAAGCCGATCACGT
>CAIQMJ010000540.1 GCA_903872875.1 uncultured Variovorax sp. | reverse complement strand
TGCGCGACGGATGACGATACGTCGCTAGTGGCTGCCTTGAACGCCTGAGCCGACGCGCGGTGCATTCCGAGGTGGGACGCTGCCGTTCCTCAGCGCTTCGGCCGCAGGTGGAGCACCAACTGCGACGGCGCAAAGCCGTCCGCATCGACCGGCAGCTTCACTGTCCTGTCGATCGCAGCCAGCACGGCGGCATCCCATGCGAGCACGCCGCTGCTCTCCTGTAGCGCGCGACCGGTGATCGTGCCATCGCCCTTCATCTGGACCATGACGACGACGGCCGGATTTCCCGGGATCGCATCCGCATCCTCATGCACGAGCTCACGGCGAATCGTTGCAGCCACCCGACCGCCGTAGGTGGGAGGCGGCTCGACGACGCGGTCGGCAGGTGTCAAGACCCAGTTGATCGGGATCAGAAGCTCTCCGCCAACGGGTTGGCCGTCAGCGTTCCTGGCGGGGCTGAATCTTCCTCCGAGTACCGCCTTGATCGCCGCGTCGTCGAGCGAACGATAGCCCGAGCTGCCCGCGAGCCTGGCGAACGCCGCGGTTCCATCGGCACCGACCATGGCGCGAACGACAGTCTTGCCCTGCAGGCCGAACCGGCGCGCCTCGGAGGGATACAGCGGCCGCAGATCCCCGGCCACGCTGGCTTGCTGGACCGGGGTTCGCCTTTCCCTCGCCTGTGCTGCCTCTTGGAAGGCTTTCGCCTTCGTGGCGAATCGAGAGGCTTCGGTCGGATGTCCTCGCTTCATCTCGATCTCGGCGAGCAACCTGGCGCTGTCCTCCGTCGCGCGACTGGCTTCGCCCAGAAGCCGGATCCGCATGTCGAGCGCCCGGCTGGCGTTCACGTATGCACCATCCAGGTCGCCAGTGGCCGCCTGGATCTGAGCCATGGTCGACAGGACGGCCGTGAGATTCTGCTGGGTGATCTCCTGCGAGCCATCGAGGACCGCAAGGGCCCGCTTCTGAACGCCGGCGCCTTTGGCGGGCGTCCCCGCCTTCACCCAGTTCGCTGCCATGTCGTGCCGGATATTGGCCGTGAGGGGCGCATCTTCCCCCTTCGACTGCACAGCGAGATCCACCGCAAGCTCGTAGAGTTCGGCTGCCTCCTGATAGTCGCCCTGCGCTTGTTTCGCTTTTGCTATCGACCTGAAGACCAGCGCGGATTCGGCCGAGATCCTCATTCCGTCAGCGACCAGACCGTCATACGCCGCGCGCAGGAGTGGTTCGGCAAGCTCCGGCCGGGGCCCCCAGGCGTAGAGGACGCCCAGCTCGTAGTTGACGCGCGTGATGGTCGACCTGCTCCCGTCCTGCGCGCCCTTGAGAAGTCCCAGCGCCTCCTCATAGCTGCGCTCCGCCTGACGATCCCGGCTTTGCCGGGCTTCCAGCCCTGCCAACCCGGCCAGGTCGAAAGCGACAGCGTTGGGACTCGCGACCTGGTCGCGCCTCCGGATGGCGAGCGCTCGCCGAAGCAGTGCCTCCGCTTCATCGATTCGGCCCGCGTCCTGATAGGTAAACGCGAGCCGCTCCTGGCTCAGTGCCAGGATGCTGTGCGTCGGCGGGTAGCTGCGCTCGGTGAACTCCACCAGACGCTGTGCCGCTTCGAGGGCCTGTGACGTCTTGCCGGCCGCGCGGAGCGTCGTGACTTCGTAGTCCATCTGGCGGAACGTCTCGATTTGCGCGCCGGCCAG
>CAIQMJ010000539.1 GCA_903872875.1 uncultured Variovorax sp. | reverse complement strand
TTCCGCCCGCGCCGCCAACTGATCGTGATGGTCGATGATGGCGGCGAGACCTGCCAGCTGCGCTTCTTCAATTTTTATCCGTCGCAGCAGAAGCAGCTGGCGGTGGGCGCGCGCGTGCGTTTGCGTGGCGAGGTGCGCGGCGGTTTCCTGGGGCGGCAGATGATGCATCCGGTCGTGAAGGCGGCCGGCACCCAGTTGCCCGAAGCGCTGACGCCGGTGTATCCGACGGTCGCCGGGCTCGCGCAGCCCGCGCTGCGGCGCGAGGTGCGCGCCGGCCTGGCGCGCGCGGTGCTGGACGAGACCGTGCCCGGCCCGGTCGGCTTGCGGGGCGACGCCTGGGACCTGCGCCGCGCGCTGAACTTCCTGCATTACCCGACGCCCGACGTGTCCATCGCCGCGCTGGAAGACCACAGCCATCCGGCCTGGCAACGATTGAAGGCCGAGGAACTGCTTGCGCAGCAACTGTCGCAGCATCAGGCTCGGCGCGAACGCGCAGCGCAACGCGCCCCGGTGCTGCCGCCGTCCGATGCGCCGGGTGCGCTCTACGCGCAGTTGATGGCGGTGCTGCCGTTCGCATTGACCGGCGCCCAGGCCCGCGTGGTCGACGAGATCACGCACGACCTGGCCCGCGATGCGCCGATGCACCGTCTGCTGCAGGGCGACGTCGGCTCCGGCAAGACCGTGGTGGCGGCGCTGGCCGCAGCGCGCTGCATCGATGCCGGCTTCCAATGCGCGCTGATGGCGCCGACCGAGATCCTCGCGGCGCAGCATTTCGGCAAGCTGGTCGGCTGGCTCGACCCCCTGCTCGCCGCGCGCGGCCTGCGCGTCGCGTGGCTCACCGGCAGCCAGAAGAAGAAGGAGCGCGACATGATGGCCGGCGCCGTCGAGAGCGGAGAGGCCGCGCTGGTCATCGGCACGCACGCCGTGATTTCCGAGAAGGTGCGCTTCAAGCGTCTGGCGCTTGCGATCATCGACGAGCAGCATCGCTTCGGCGTGGCCCAGCGTCTGGCGCTGCGGGGCAAGGCGGCGGACGCCTCCAGCGGCGTCGCCGTGCCCGGCCTCGAGCCGCACCTGCTCATGATGAGCGCCACGCCGATCCCACGCACGCTGGCGATGAGCTATTACGCCGACCTGGATGTTTCCACGCTCGATGAACTGCCGCCCGGGCGTACGCCGATCGTCACGCGGCTGATCGCCGAGCACCGACGCGACGAGGTGATCGACCGCATCCGCCACCAGTTGGCGCAGGGCCGGCAGGTCTACTGGGTCTGCCCGCTGATCGAGGAGAGCGAGGCGGTCGACCTGCGCAACGCGACCGAGACCCGCGACGAACTCGCCGGCATGCTCGGCGACGACGTGCAGGTCGGGCTGCTGCATTCGCGCATGCCGACCGCCGAGAAACAGGACGTGATGGCGCGCTTCACGGCCAATGAAGTGCAGGTGCTGGTCAGTACCACGGTGATCGAAGTCGGCGTCGACGTGCCGAACGCGTCGCTGATGGTGATCGAGCATGCCGAGCGCTTCGGGCTGTCGCAGTTGCACCAGTTGCGTGGCCGGGTCGGCCGTGGCGCCGCCGCCTCGGCCTGCGTGCTGCTCTATGCGCCGAATGAGGGCGGAAGGGTCGGCGAGACCGCGCGTGCAAGATTGCGTGCGATGGCGGAAACGTCCGACGGATTCGAGATCGCCCGCCGCGACCTCGAGATCCGCGGTCCCGGCGAATTCCTCGGCGCCCGCCAGTCCGGCGCGCCGCTGCTGCGCTTCGCCGATCTCGAAACCGACGTTCTGCTGCTCGACTGGGCCCGTGAACTCGCGCCGCGCATGCTCGACCTGTATCCCGACCTGGCGCGCCGGCACGTCGATCGCTGGCTGGGCAGCAAGGCCGAGTACCTCAAGGCCTGACGAGGCATCGCCCCATCGAGGGCGAGCGATAATTGTTAAAAGCTATGACCCTGACCGAACTCAAATACATCGTTGCCGTCGCCCGGGAGCGGCACTTCGGCAAGGCGGCGGAGTCCTGCTACGTCTCGCAGCCGACCCTGTCCGTCGCCATCAAGAAGCTCGAGGACGAGCTCGAGGTGAAACTCTTCGAGCGCAGTGCCGGCGAAGTCACCGTCACGCCGCTCGGCGAGCAGATCGTGCAGCAGGCGCAGACCGTGCTCGACCAGGCGGCCAGCATCAAGGAGATTGCCAAGCGCGGCAAGGACCCGCTGGCCGGGCCGCTGAACCTCGGCGTGATCTACACGATCGGCCCCTACCTGCTACCCGATCTGGTGCGCCAGAACATCGCGAGCACGCCGCAGATGCCGCTGGTGCTGCAGGAGAACTTCACCGCGAAGCTGCTCGACATGCTGCGCGCCGGCGAGATCGACTGCGCCATCATGGCCGAGCCTTTTCCGGACACCGGCCTGGCGATCGCCGCGCTGTACGACGAGCCTTTCGTCGCCGTGGTGCCGGCTGCGCATCCGCTGGCGGCGCGCACGTCGATCACTTCCGACGAGCTGCGCAACGAGACCATGCTGCTGCTCGGCACCGGCCACTGCTTCCGCGACCACGTGCTGGAGGTGTGTCCCGAATTCGCGCGCTTTTCCAGCAATGC
>CAIQMJ010000538.1 GCA_903872875.1 uncultured Variovorax sp. | reverse complement strand
TTACCGATCTGTGTGCCCAAGGCAAGGTTGCCGGCCAGCGCGTCTTCATCCGCGCCGACCTCAACGTGCCGCAGGACGATGCCGGCCAGATCACCGAGGACACCCGCGTGCGCGCGTCCGTGCCCTGCATCCAGCTCGCGCTCGACGCGGGCGCGGCCGTGATGGTCACCTCGCACCTCGGCCGCCCGACCGAAGGTGCCTTCAAGCCCGAGGACTCGCTCGCGCCCGTCGCCGCGCGCCTGGCCGAACTGCTGGGCCGCGAGGTGCCGCTGGTTGCCGACTGGGTCGATGGCGTCGACGTCAAGCCGGGCCAGGTCGTGCTGCTGGAAAACTGCCGCGTGAACAAGGGCGAGAAGAAGAACGATCCGGCGCTGGCCCAGAAACTCGCCGCGCTGTGCGACATCTACGTGAACGACGCCTTCGGCACGGCCCACCGCGCTGAAGCAACCACCTACGGCATTGCGCAATTTGCCAAGATCGCGTCCGCTGGCCCGCTGCTGGCGGCCGAGATCGACGCCATCACCAAGGCGCTGGCCCATCCGCAGCGTCCGCTGGTCGCGATCGTCGCGGGTTCGAAGGTCAGCACCAAGCTCACCATCCTGAAGAGCCTGGCCGAGAAGGTCGACCAGTTGATCGTCGGCGGCGGCATCGCCAACACCTTCATGCTGGCGGCTGGCCTGTCGATCGGCAAGTCGCTGGCCGAGCCCGATCTGCTGGACGAGGCCAAGGCGGTGATCGAAGCCATGCGTGCGCGCGGCGCCGCCGTGCCGATCCCGGTCGACGTGGTCACGGCCAAGGCCTTTTCCGCCACGGCCCCCGCGACCGTCAAGGCGGCCGATGCAGTGGCCGAGGACGACCTGATCCTGGACATCGGTCCGAAGACCGCCGAGATCCTGGCCGCGCAGCTGCGAGAAGCCGGCACCATCGTGTGGAACGGCCCGGTCGGCGTGTTCGAGTTCGAGGCCTTCTCGCACGGCACAGAGGCCATCGCGCGCGCCATCGCGGCGAGCAAGGCGTTCTCGATCGCTGGCGGTGGCGACACGCTGGCTGCCATCGCCAAGTACGGCATCGAGAAGGACGTGGGCTACATCTCGACCGGCGGCGGCGCGTTCCTGGAAATCCTCGAAGGCAAGACGCTGCCGGCCTTCGAGATCCTCACCAAACGCGCAGCCGGCTGATCGTCGGCTCTCAGACCGGCAGGGTGCGTGGCTCGCTCGTCGCGCGGCCCTTGAAGTCGGTCCAGCAGCGGCGCGTGAAGTCATAGAGCTTGCAGCTGCGCGCCGTGCTGAAGTACCAGCGCCACGAGAAGCGCTGGATCACGATGCGGCTCGGCAGCATCTCCTCGATGCGTTGCTGGGCCGCCTTGAGCTTGTAGAGTGGAATGCTCATATCCACATGGTGCGCGGTGTGTTCCATGATGTGGTGCATCAGCGAGCCGATCCGGAACGGGAATGTCAGGTGCACCGTCGTCGATACGAAGGGTTGGGCACGTTGCCAGGCCGAGCGTTCGTCGTGCCAAGACACCTTCACGTGCGTGTGGTGCACATACACAACGAAGCCGATCATCGCGAACCAGAACAGCAGCGGCACCACGAAGGCGGTGACCACCAGCAGCAGGATCGACTGGTCGGTCGCCAGGGCGGCACCGATCACGCCGGCCAGCCACAGCGTGCCGTAGCTGCCGACCAGCCAGCAGTCGCGCGAGAACACGGGGCGTTCGGCATTGGCGGTGCGGTCGCGCGCCACCATGCGGCGCCACCAGATCTCGACCATGTAGTACACGCCCGGCGCCCAGCCGCTGCGGTACATGCGTTCCATGAAGCGGCGTGCCGGCGGCAGGCCTTCGTACTCGGCTTGCGTGAGCGGCGCCCAGACGAAGTCGACGCCCTTCAGGTTCGTGAAGCCGTGGTGCACCACGTTGTGGCCCATGTCCCAGAGGCTGTAGGGCGTGAGCGACGGCATGAAGGCGATCCGGCCGAGCCAT
>CAIQMJ010000537.1 GCA_903872875.1 uncultured Variovorax sp. | reverse complement strand
GCTGCCGCCAGCGTCTTCTCGCCGAGCGGCAGCGACGGGTCGTCGGTGGCGGCTCCCGCTGCGGCCTGCCAGTCGTGCAGGGCCCGGGCCGCCTTGAAGAAGGCTTCCGCGTGTGCGCGATCGATTCCGTCCTTCCCGCTGCGGTCCTTCACCGCACCGTGCGTCCTGGCGATCTGATTGATCAGTTCGCGCGTGGGTTCGTCCTCGGCCGTGTCGGGCGTGATCACGCCGTCGCCATTGAAACGCATGGCGGCGAGCAGCGCACTGCGGTCGGTCACATCGGCCAACGTGAGCGTCTCGGCGTCGGCCTTGCCTCTGACCTGCAGGATGCGCCTGGCTTCTTCGGCAAGCGATGCGCTCTTGCCATCGCCGTCGGCCATCGCGGCCAGCGCCATGGCGTCGCCCCCCTGCAGCAATTCGTCGGGATTGCGCATCTGCGCGCAGACCCATTCGCACGCCGCAATGATCTCCGGTGGCCGGATGCGCCCGTCATGGTCGGTATCGATCAGGTCGAGCGTTCGCGTGTCGAACTCGACGCCGCGCGTGGGGCAGGCCAGTGCGACCCACAGCTTCTGGTCGAGTTGCCGGATATTGGCGATGTCGGCGCCGTTGCGAAAGATGAGCTGGTCGACGCCGCCCGCGCGAAAGAATTGCCAGGTGTGCTTGCTGGTCATGCGTTCAGGGTTCCCTCGTGATGGAAGCCCCTATTCGACCACGGGAATCCCTATTCGACCACCGCGCCGTCGTCCTTGCGAATCGATTGACGGTCGCGGTGGCTGTTCATGCGGCCGATCGCACTGTCCAGCGCGCGCTTGAGCTTTTCGGCCGCGCCGCGGAAGGCATCGTCGATGTTGTCGGCATCATGCGTCACGGCCATGGGCTGCAGATGCACCAGGCGGGCTTCCATGACGCAACGCTTGTCTCCCGCGCCACCCGCTGCATGGTTCTCGTCGCTCAGGTGGATTTCAATGCGGGTGACGTCTGCGGCAAAGCGCGAAAAGAGCTGGCGAATCTCCGTGTCGGCCCAGCGGTCCAGGGTGTCCTTGTTCTCGATGCCATTGCTGGTATTCAGTTGGATCTGCATGCGAGGTGCCTCTTTCTTGGGTTGAACGAACGTTCACTGTGACGCCTTGCTGGCCGCGGCTGCGTAGGCCGTCGGGCCACGCGCCTGAGGCGCGATCACTCACACACTGGCGACGCACGACGGGTTGCGGTGAAAATCTCCGCATGCAAGCCCTGCCCACCACCCTGTGCTACCTCAACGGCGAGTACACGCCGGTCAACGAGGCCAAAGTTTCCGTTCTCGACCGCGGCTTCATCTTCGGCGACGGGATCTATGACGTGGTGCCGGTCTATGACCGCAAGCTGTTCCGGTGGCCGCAGCACCTGGCGCGCCTGGAGCGCAGCCTGGCCAGCGTGCGCATTCCCAATCCGCACACGGCGGACGAATGGCTGGCGCGTTGCCGCCGGCTGGTGGCCGAGCAGCCCGCAGCGCACCAGATGGTCTACATCCAGGTGACGCGCGGTGTCGCGGCGCGAGACCACGTGATGCCTGCCGATCTCGTGCCCACGGTGTTCATGATGGCCAACCCGATGAAGCCGCCCGGCGAGGCGCAGTTGCGCGACGGCGTGACCTGCATCTCGGCGCGCGACTTCCGCTGGGAACGCGCCGACATCAAGAGCACCTCGCTGCTCGGCAACGTGCTGGCGCGCCAGATGTCGGCCGACGTCGGTGCCACCGAAACCGTGCTCTTCCGAGACGGACTGCTGACCGAAGCGTCCTCGTCCAACGTGTGGGTGGTGCATCACGGCTCGGTGGTCGGCGCGCCGAAGAGCCAGCACGTGCTGGAAGGCATCCGCTACGAACTGATTCGCGAACTGTGCGAGGCAGAAGGCATTGCGTTCAGCCTGCGCCCGGTCGCCGAGGCCGAGGTGCGCGGCGCGGACGAACTGCTGCTGAGTTCCGCGAGCAAGGAAGTGCTGCCCGTCACGCGCCTGGACGGCGAAGTGGTGGGCGAAGGCAAGCCGGGGCCGGTGTTCGCCAGGCTGCACGCCGCCTACCAGCGGGCCAAGGCCGCGCAGTGCATCTGACTCCCTGATGCCGGTGCGGGCTCAGCTCTGGATATAGGTCGTGAGCTGTTCGATGGTCTGCTCGTGCTCCGAGATGATGTCGTCCATCAGATCCCGGATCGACAGCAGGCCCAGCACCTTGCCGGCTTCGACCACCGGCAGGTGGCGGATGCGCCGCTGGCTCATCAGCGTCATGCATTCGCGGGTGCTGGTGGACGGCCGCACCGTCGACAGGTTGCGGCTCATGATCTCGGCGACCGCGACTTCCTTCGAGTTGAGCCCCTGCAGCGCGATCTTGCGGGTGTAGTCGCGTTCGGAGAACATGCCGACCAGGCGGTCGCCGGTCATCACCATCAGCGCACCGACCTCGAAGCGGGCCAGCACCTGGAGTGCGTCGAACACGGCTGTCTCTGGGGTGGTGCGCCAGGCAGCGGAATCGCGTCGCTTGAGCAGTTCGGAGACAGGTTTCATCGGGACCTCCTGAGTGGTGATGCAACAACCCGGCATGGGCCGCGTCGAACAAATCATAGGCCGCGAAGGTGACGGCGAACACCCCTTGTCGCACTCCTTCACAATCCAGGCCCTCATACCGATCAGCACAAGGACAAAGGCACGCGATGGCGATTCAGTGGTTTCCCGGGCACATGCACCTCACGCAGAAGGCGATTGCGGAGCGCATCAAGGACATCGACGTGGTCATCGAGCTGCTCGACGCCCGGCTGCCCGGCTCCAGCGCCAACCCGATGCTGGCCCAGCTGACCGGCCACAAGCCCGGGCTGAAGGTGCTCAACAAGCAGGACCTGGCCGACCCCGCCGTCACCGCGCAATGGCTGGCGCACTACAACGCGCAGCCCGACACGCGCGCGCTCGGGCTCGACGCCAGCCTGACGACGCCGGCGCAGCAACTGGTCGCGGCCTGCCACCAGCTGTCGCCCAACCGCGGCGGCCTGGCCAAGCCGATGCGCGTCCTGATCTGCGGCATTCCGAACGTCGGCAAGTCGACGCTGATCAACACCCTGAGCGGCAGCCGCAAGGCGAAGACCG
>CAIQMJ010000536.1 GCA_903872875.1 uncultured Variovorax sp. | reverse complement strand
TCTCCGAAAGACGCCCATGTTTCCATCCCGCTGTCCTGCACCAACCGGCCTGATCGCTTGACTGCGCTCGATGTCTCGAGCGCAGGAGCCGAGGGCATCGTCGAGTTCAAACGGCGCGAGACACTGATCAAGATGGGGGCGTTGCAGGACGCCATCTTCAACAGCGCCAACTTCTCCGGCATCGCGACGGACGCCAGGGGCGGCATCCAGATCTTCAACGCCGGTGCCGAACGCACGCTCGGCTACACGGCGGCCGAGATGGTGCAGATGGATATCCGGCTGCCGGGGATGGACGGGCTGGCCGCTACCACGCTGCGCAAGGCAAACCCGGCCACGGCCACGATACCGATCATCGCGTTGACCGCCATGGCCATGAAGGACGGCCGGGCCAAGACGGAGGCCGCCGGCTGCGATGCGTACATCGCCAAACCGTCGCGGCATCGCGAATTGCGCGCGGCCATCGACGCTCTTCTCACTGATCGCAAGCCAGCGCATGACCGGCGTTGAACGTTCGGCTTTGCTGCCCGCATCTGGAGACGCAGGGCGCGAAGCTGCCGACATCTGCGCCGCGATCTTCGAGGGCTTGCCGGCCCAGGGCCACGCCGCGAAGTCGGCGACGTTGCTGATCGTCGATGACCGGCCGCCGAACCAGCGGCTGCTGCAGGCGCTGCTCGAGCCGCAAGGCTACATGACGCTCACCTCGGCGAGCGGACCCGACGCATTGGCGCTGATGCTGCACGTGCCCGTCGATCTGGTCCTGCTGGATGTCGACATGCCGGGCATGGACGGGTATGCCGTGGCACGCGCGATCAAGGGCGAAGCCGCCACCTGCGATATCCCGATCATCATGGTCACCGCCTTGGCCGATTCGGCCGCACGCCTGATGGGGCTGGAAGCCGGCGCCGAGGACTTCCTCACCAAGCCGATCGATCGGGCGGAGCTGTGGCTGAGGGTGCGCAATCTGCTGAGGTTGAAGACGTCCGCCGACCTGCTTCGCAACCATGCGGAACTTCTGGCGCAGCAGGTGAGGACCCGCAACGAGGACCTGGGGCGTTTGCGGACTGCGATGGATGCGACGGCCGACGCCATCTTCCTGATCGACCGCGACACCCTGCGCTTCGTGGAAGTCAATGCCACTGCCTGCGCCTTGCTTGGCTATTCGCGCGAGGAGCTGCTCGAGCGCGGGCCCGTGAATCTGGGCACCGGAACAATCGAGCAGGTGGAGAAGATGTTCGACGCGGTGATCGCAGGGCTCGGTGCGGGGCGGCCGAGCGAGGTCTCGTTGCGTCGGAAAGACGGCAGCGAGCTCGTGGTGGATGTCACCCGGGTGGCGCAGCGCTTTGGCGACAGCTGGCTCATCGTGGCCGTTGTTCGGGACATCACGGATCGCAAGTCGAGCGAGCGGCGCCTGTACCGGCTGGCCCACTTCGACGTACTCACGGGGCTGCCCAACCGTGCGCATTTCCACGATGCGCTACGGCTGGCGCTGGCAGCCGGCCGCGACGGATCCCTGCAGCTTTCGGTGCTCTTCATCGACCTTGATCATTTCAAGAACGTGAACGACACCCTTGGCCATGCCATTGGCGACGAACTGCTGGCGCAGGTCAGCCAGCGCCTGTCCGCTTGCGTCGGCGCGGGCGACACGATCGGGCGGCTCGGCGGCGACGAGTTCGCGGTGCTGCTGGCCTCCCGGCAGGGCGCGTCCGGCACGGATGGTGTGGTTCGCCGCATCCGGGAGACACTGCTGCGTCCTTTCGATCTGCGTGGGCATGCGATGGTCGTCACGGTCAGCATCGGGATCACGTCCTGTCCCGGCGACGCAACCGACGCCGAGACCCTGCTGAAATACGCCGACATCGCGATGTACCGCGCGAAGCTGGGCGGCCGCAACTGCGACTGCCGCTTCACGCCACAGATGCACAACGATGTCCTCGAACGGCTCGACCTGGAGATCGCGCTGCGCAAGGCGGTCGACAACGGCGAATTCGTCGTCCATTACCAACCGAAGGTCCGACTGGCCGACGGGGACATCAGCGGGCTCGAGGCGCTTCTGCGCTGGCAGCGGCCGGGGTACGGCATGGTGCAGCCCGGCGGCTTCATTCCAGTGCTGGAGGAGTGTGGGTTGATGCCGCGCGTGGGCATGTGGGTGATCGGCACCGTGTGCGAACAGGTCTCGCAATGGATGCGTTCTTCCATCGGCCGGATGCCCGTGGCCGTCAATGTGACCCAGCGCCAGTTCATCGAGGGCGATCTCAAGCACGACATCGCCGCGATGCTGGCGCGCCATGGAACGCCGGCCGACCTGCTCGAACTCGAGCTGACGGAGGGGTCGCTCATGGCGCATACGGACCGTACGATGACCGCGTTGAGTGAGCTGCGAGCCATGGGCATGCAGATTTCGGTCGACGATTTCGGGACCGGCTATTCGAGCCTTGCCTACCTGCGGCAGTTTCCGCTCGACAAGCTCAAGATCGACATTGCCTTCATCCGGGACATCACGACCAAGCCCGATGATGCGGCTGTGACGCTCGCGATCATTCGCCTTGCGCACAGTCTCAATCTGGAGGTCATCGCCGAAGGCGTGGAGACAGCCGCGCAGGTGGAGTTTCTGAAGCACCACGGTTGCGAGCAGGTGCAGGGGTATTACTTCAGCCGTCCGTTGGCGCCGGACGCGCTCGAGGCATTTGTGCATGCGCATCGGCACACGCATTTCGTTCCGGTGCCATAGCCGCCGTGGTGCTGCCGCTCAGGCGCGCACATAGACCAGCAGGCGGCCTTTGTACGCCGCCCGGTCCGGCGTGGCGCGCTGATCGAGCTTTTCCTCGCGCATGCTGAAGCCCTCTGCCGCCATCTGCCGGTGGAAGGCCGGCCGGTTGCCGCGGTCCGGGTCGACGATCCAGACTTCGCCAGCGTCGTCCACATGGCGCCCGATGAAGCCTGCAAGCGTGGCACCGGCGTCGCGTTCGTAGAGCAGGTCGCTGCCGATCACGAGGTCGTAGCGGCCACGTACGCGCACGCAATGTGCCGTGTCGAGCACCGTGTCGCCGCCGGCCGATGCGCCCCAGTGACCATGCCGGTACTTCATCCGCGGCAGGGCGTTGAGCGCCAGGTTCGCGTCGAGAAAGCGATGCGCGAGCGGATGGCAGTCGCTTGCCGTCATGTCGTGACCCATCCGGTGGCCGGTCAGGCTTGCGAGTGCCAGTCCGCAGCCGATCTCCAGCACCCGCAGGCCCGCACGCACGGGCCTCGCCGCGAGTCGTGCAGCGAGTTGGCTGCCCGACGGCCACAACAGGCCGAACAGCGGCCACGCTGCCGAGGAGATGCCAAGACGCGCGGCCTCGCCCAGCGGGTCGGCGAACTGCTGCCGGTCGCTCAGCGAGCGGATCACGAGGTCCGCGACGCCTGACACGGAAACGCGTTCGAGTTTGGTGAGATAGCCGGGCATGGTCGCGAGCGAAGCCGCGCACGAGAGGCCCCGAAGGAAGGATCGGACGCCCAGTATGCGTCCAGTGCCTTCAACCTTCCAGCGTGCTGATCAACAACGCCTGCAGCACGAACCGATGGTTGTCCGCCAGTTCCGCGACGTCGTCCTTCACGCACATCAGGCCGGCCAGCGCGTGGGCCGGATGCGTGTCGTCGCCGAGCCCGTCGTACACCGTGACACCCGCCACCTCGTGCAGCATCGCGGCAAGGGCGGCGTCCAGACCGCCGCAGTCCACCGCGTCATAGAGCCGGCCCAGCATCTGCGCGAGGCCCGCAAGTTCGGCGCGCGGCGGCAGCGGGTTGTTCATCAGCAGTTGCGCGACCTGCGCACCGAGGTCGGCCGCGGCCCGCTGCAGCGGCGGCGGCGGGCCGAGTACCGGCCGCAGCATCGCGATGTTCTTGCCGCGCAGCGGCTTGTCGGCGATGCCTGCGGCCGACGCCGCCTTCAGCCGGGTTGCCCGCTCGACGATGCCCCGTACGGCCGCCTCGGTAAGCGGCGGGCCGGACGCGGTCACGCGGAAAGAAGGAACGATGGGGCCGTGGAACATCAGGATTCGCAGAATATCGGGCGGGCCTTGCAGCGCCCTTGACCTGCGTCAAGCCGCCGCGCGCGAAGCGGACGATACAAAGCGGACACAAAGGCGTGCGCATCCGTTACCAAGCGGCCTGCATCGTTGTCCGTCCTGTTGCACGTGGTGCCTACGCTTGCATCCATACCAGACGCACAGAGAGCCCGACACATGACCTCCGCCGCCACCTTCGCACCCACCTCCGCATCTCCGTCGGCATCTGTGCCGGCATCGGTCCCGCCGTCCGCCCCACAGCGCATCGCCGGCATGCTGAAACTGCTGGAGGACAGCCTGCCGATCCATCGCCACGTGGTGCATGCGGGCGACACGGTCTGCCAGGCGGGGCAGCGCTTCGTCCATCTCTATATCGTGAACTCGGGCTTCTTCAAGCTCGTCAACATGTCCGAAGAAGGTCGCGAGCAGGTCGTCGGCCTGCATTTCCGGGGCGACTGGCTCGGCCTGGATGGCATTGCGGGCGGCCAGTACGGTTGCGACGCGGTGGCGATGGACACCGGCGAAGTCTGGGCGATCCGCTACGACGCGCTGCTGCAGGCCTGCATCGCGAAGCCCGCGGTGCTGGCGGCACTGCACCAGGCGATGAGCCGCGAACTCGCGCGCGACCATGATTCGATGCTCTCGCTGTGCACGCTGCCCGCCGACGCACGCGTGGCCGGCTTCCTGCGCTACTGGGCGGACAACGTGTCGCAGCGCGGGCTGCGGGCCGACAAGATCATGCTGCGCATGACGCGTGCCGAGATCGGCAACTATCTGGGAATGACGCTCGAGACGGTCAGCCGCGCGCTGTCGCGCATGGCGCGCAGCGACGTGATCCGCTTCCCGGAGAAGTGCCGCCGCGACATCCACATTCCCGAGGTCGGCGCGCTCACCGCCTTCATGCAGCGTGCGTCGGCGGCGGCGGCACCCGCCAGCACGCTTCACTGAGCCGCGCGAAGCACCTTGCGGATGGCCGATTCGAGTTCGGCCCGGGTGTAGGGCTTGCGCAGCAGTTCCCAGGCACCCGGCCCGCCGAGCAGGTCGGTGGAAAAGCCCGACATCAGCAGCACCGGCAGCCCGGGCCGCAGCTTCTTCGCAGCGTCGGCGAGTTCTGTGCCGCGCAGGCCGGCGCCCAGCGCGATGTCGGTCAGCAGCAGGCCCAGCGGCGCGTCCGATGCCAGCACCGGCAACGCCTCTTCCGCAGTGGCGCAGAAATGCGCTTCGCAGCCCATCGTGTCGAGGAACTTCCGCACTATGCTCCGCACCTCGGCGTCGTCCTCGACCACCAGCACGCGCAGCCCCGGCGGCAGCCCGCTTGGCGTCGGCGGCGGTCCGGACGATGCGGCCGAGGCTTCGTCGTCGTCCGAGCCGTCGTCCCGCACCAGTGGCAGGTACAGCGTCAACGTCGTCCCGATGCCGATCGCGCTCTGCAGGCCCACGGCCCCGTGCGATTGCCGAGCGAAGCCATAGACCGTGGCCAGCCCGAGACCGGTGCCGCGACCCGCGTCCTTGGTGGTGAAGAACGGTTCGAAGGCGCGCGCCTTGACGGCCTCCGACATGCCTTCGCCGGTGTCGGCGACCGAGATCGCGACATAGGCTTGTCCGACCCGCTCGGGTTCGTCCAGCGTCAGGGGCGTAGGCAATGCTGGCGCGATGCGGCAGGCGAAGGACAGCGTGCCGCCCTGAGGCATCGCGTCGCGTGCATTGATGGCGATGTTCAGCAGCGCCGATTCGAGCTGCACCGGGTCGGCCATGCACAGAGCATCCTCGGCCTCCACATGGATCGCGATGCGCTGGTCGAGCGTGCGGCGCAGCATGTCCGCCAGCGATTCGAGCAGCGCGCGCGCATCGATCACCGCCGGCTGCAGCACCTGGCGGCGCGAAAAGGCCAGCAGCTTGCCGGTGAGCTCCGCACCGCGGCGCGTGGCGCGCATCGCCGATGCGATCAGCGGCCGGATCGACGGGTCGTCGGCGCAGCCCGGCACGTCCTCCAGCACCTGCAGGTTGCCCGAGATCACCGTGAGCAGGTTGTTGAAGTCGTGCGCGATGCCGCCGGTGAGCTGGCCGACGCTTTCCAGGCGCTGCGAATGGCGCAACGCCTCCTCGCTCTTCTCGCGTTGCAGCAGGGTGGCCAGCATGCTCGACAGCGAATCGAGGAATCGCTCCTCGTCCTCGCCAAAGCGCTCGGCTGCGCAGGCGCCGACGGTCAGCGTGCCGACGACCCGCCCGCGGTCGGAGACCGGCACGACGATGCCGCTTGCATAGCCCATGTCACGCCACTGCCCGGGCAGCCGGATGCCGCTCTCCTCGGCCAGGTCGCGGATGACCTTCGACTTGCCCTCGGCGACCACGCCCCGGGAGAAGCGCTCCACGTCGTTGGCGATCAGATCGCCGATGGCCGTGCCCGGCGGCAGCCCGGTGCCGGCGGTGATGCGGAAGGCCAGGCCGTTCGGCTCCAGCATCAGGATGACGGCCGTATCGACCTCGAGCGCATCGGTCACGATGGCCGGTACCTGCAGCAGCAGCGCATGGGAATCGGCCGCGTCGACCATCAGCCGGCCGAAATGTGCCAGCTGCTCGGCGTAGCGCGCACGCTTGAGCGCCGCCTGGACGCGCGGATAGCCGTCGATGGCGCGGATCGCGGCGACCACGTAGGGCAGGCCGTCGCTGTGCAGCGGACTCAACGCGATCTCGACCATCACTTCGCTGCCGTCGCGCCGTCTGGCCGTGAGGTCGAGCTGACGGCCCATCGGGCGGGCGCGCGGCGCCTTGGCGTAGCCGTGGCGGTAGGTTGCATGGCGCGGGCGCACGGCGTCGGGCACCAGCTGCTCGACGTTCAGTCCGATCAGCTCGTCGCCGCTGTAGCCGAGCAGGTCGAGTGCGGCGGGATTGGCCAGCACGATCAACCCCTGCTGGTCGACCACCAGCAGCGCGTCCGGGTAGGCCGCGAACACCGATCGGAAGACCTTGCCGTCGTCGAAGCCCGGCCCGAGCGGTATGCGTTCCATCAGGCGGTCTCGACGCGCGGTGCGAACAGGTAGCCGGCGCCGCGCACCGACTTGATCAGCGCCGGCGCATCCGGGCCGGGCTCGAGCTTGCGGCGCAACCGGCCGATCTGCACGTCGATCGTGCGGTCGAACGGGCCGGCATCGCGGCCGCGCGTTCGCTCGAGCAGGAAGTCGCGCGACAGCACGCGGCCCGGGCATTCGGCCAGCACGCAGAGCAGGTCGAACTCGCCGGTGGTCAGCGGCACTTCGTGGCCGTTCGTATCGAGCAGCCGCCGCGCGGCGAGGTCGAGCAGCCAGCCTTCGAAACGCAGCCGCGCGGGTCCGGCTCCGTTGGCCGGCGGCGCGGGCGCCGCGCCGG
>CAIQMJ010000535.1 GCA_903872875.1 uncultured Variovorax sp. | reverse complement strand
TGATCATCGGTTCCAGCTCCGTCGTCTTGTCGAATACGGCGTCCGCGCCCAATCCGAGGCAGCGCCGACGCATTTCAGGCGTGGCGTAGTTGGTCAGCACAACCAGCTTCTGCGATGCCTTGCGGACGCGGAAGCCGGCGAGCACGCCCAACCCGTTGCCTTCCTTCAGGAAAAGGTCGATCAGTGCCACACCCCAGCCATCGGGGTTGGAAACCAGCCAGGTCAGCGCCTCCACTTCGCTTCCGGCCGTTCCTATCACGTCCGTCAGCGGCAGCTCGCCAAGCGCAGCGGCGAGGCTCGTTCGAAGCGCATGGTTGTCCTCGACGATGAAGATGCTCAGCGTCACAGGCGATCCTTTTGGAGCGATCGGCCGCAATTCTCCTGGCGATCGTTCATCGATTTCATAAATGTGCGAGTACGTGGCACTTGCATGCAGCAATCAATTAAACCGATGGATTAGTACTTTAGTGGTTAATCCATCTGGTTTATAAATATTCAGATCGACATTCTGCAAGATGGCCGTATCGGCGTCACGTATCTGAAAATCCGGGCTGAAATATTCCCTCGCGAATAGGAGGTTTCGTAACGAACGAAGCCCTGCAGGACGGACCATTTCCGCTTCCGCTGGTCGCGGGTTATTACCTATGAAAAGTCCAATTCATTTCATATCAACGATCTATCAAAAGCCCGGATTGATGGATTTGCCGGAATTCAATGCACGCACGCATGTCCGCCAACGAGATGCATCTTCTTTTGACGGGGCGATGGCGGTCAATCATCCTGTGCTCTTTCGGCGGCATCGGGTTAGCCCTGTCGCAATAGCCTAGGCCTTCCCCCTTTGCTTTGGACCCGATCGCGCGGGATCGGCAGAGCATGCGGCGCCGTTGCGTGCCTGCTTGCGCAAGTGGCTTGTGCGCCGGTGTGCGGTGTGCCGGTCATGGGTCCCGCCACATCGCCGAGCCTGGCATGACCGCTCCGTATTCATTCAATTCTGGGGTCTTTGAAACGTCGCGTGTTCCCATGTAAGCGCCGGGATTCGTAACGTAACGGGGCCTCCAAAACCGGAACATTCGGAGGCATCGACTGCCTGGGGTTTGTACTTAATTGATTGAAAAAATCCTTTCGTATCAATAGCTTGTGGCGACGCGCCGACAAGCTGAAGAACACGCGGCCATCGCGGCACGCATGTTGCGCAACGAAATGCATCTTTTTGTTCAAGAGGGTGCCATGACAGTCAATCAATCAGCTTCTGATCTTTCTCCGGCAAGCGGAGTTACGCCTGTCGTTCTTGCACAGGCCAATACGGGTGCAACGGCCATGCCGATTGCCGCCACCTCCGTACCAGCGGGTCCGGCGCCCATCTCTGCGGCAGGGGGCGTCGGCACGTTGTCCGATGCGACGCCTGGCGTGGCGATCATGCGAGACGGGGTTCGCATCCCCGTCGAAGGCACCCAGACGCTCAGGGCCGGCGACCGCGTGATGGTCCCCGATGGCGGGCAGGCAGGCGTCTCGTTCCCTGGTTCGGCTGGCAACAATGCGCCATTGGCCGGCACCTTCACCGGCGGTACCGACGCCACCATCGCGACCACCAAGCTGCCCGGTGGCCTCGAGCAGGTCGACGTCGACCTGGCCTCTGGCGACCTCGTCGTTGCGACGGGCGGCGATGCCGATGCCGCGGCGCTGGCCGTGACCAAGAAGGTCGCTGCAGGGGCCGGTGGAATCGGCCTGGGAGAGTTCGCGCTCGGTGCCCTGGGTGCGTTGGCACTCGGTGCAGCATTGAACAACGGGCATGACCACAACAGCAACAGCACGGCGACGCCTGTAACGCCGCCGAATGGCGAGGACGGCGATGCGGATGCCGATGCAGATGCCGACGCCGACGCCGACGCCGACGCAGATGCAGATGCAGATGCAGATGCAGATGCAGACGCCGATGCCGATGCCGATGCTGACGCCGATGCCGATGCCGATGCAGATGCCGATGCCGATGCAGATGCCGATGCCGATGCCGATGCAGATGCCGATGCCGATGCCGATGCAGATGCCGATGCCGATGCAGAT
>CAIQMJ010000534.1 GCA_903872875.1 uncultured Variovorax sp. | reverse complement strand
GTCGTGCACCTGCATGATCATCTTCGTCGCCCGCTTCTCCGCGTCGAGCACGTCCTGTACCTTGACCATGCTGAGCTTGATCAGGTCCGCAGCCGTGCCCTGCATCGGCGCGTTGATGGCCGCACGCTCGGCCCCGCCGCGGCGCGGGCCGTTGGGCGAGTTGATCTCCGGCAGATAGAGCCGGCGGCCGAACACGGTTTCGACGTAGCCCGTTTCCTTGGCGCTGGCACGCGTCTCGTCCATGTAGTGCTTCACGCCCGGATAGCGCGCGAAGTAGCGATCGATGTACGAGGCCGCGGCCTTGGTTTCGATGCCCAGGTTCTTCGCCAGGCCGAAGCTGCTCATGCCGTAGATCAGCCCGAAGTTGATCACCTTCGCATAGCGCCGCTGTTCGCTCGACACCTGCTCGACCGGCACGCCGAACACCTCGGCCGCGGTCGCGCGGTGCACGTCGATGCCTTCGGTGAACGCGCGCAGCAGCGACTCGTCGCCGCTGATGTGGGCCATGATGCGCAGCTCGATCTGCGAGTAGTCGGCGCTTGCGATCACGCTGCCCGCCGGTGCAACGAAGGCCTCGCGCACGCGCCGGCCTTCCGCGGTGCGGATCGGGATGTTCTGCAGGTTCGGGTCGTTGCTGCTCAACCGGCCCGTCACGGCCACGGCCTGCGCATAGTGCGTGTGGACGCGGCCGCTGCGCGGGTTCGCGAGCTGACCCAGCTTGTCGGTGTAGGTGCCCTTGAGCTTCGACAGGCTGCGGTGCTCCAGCAGCTTGGCCGGCAGCGGGAAGTCGTCGGCCAGCTTTTCCAGCACCTCCTCGTCGGTGCTCGGCGCGCCGCTCGGCGTCTTCTTGACGATGGGCAGGCCGAGCTTGGTGAAGAAGATCTCGCCGATCTGCTTCGGGCTGCCCAGGTTGAAGGGCTGGCCTGCGAGCTCATAGGCCTCCTGCTCCAGCTGCATGATGCGCGTGCCGAGTTCGTGGCTCTGCGCCGCCAGCGTGGGCGCGTCGATCAGCACGCCGTTGCGCTCGATGCGGTAGAGCGCCTCGCTGCTGTCCATCTCCAGCTGATAGATGAAGCGCAGCTTCTCGTTGGCCTCCAGTTGCGGCCACAGCACCCGGTGCACGTCGAGCGTCTGGTCGCTGTCTTCGCAGGAGTATTCGGCCGCCTTGGCGATGTCGACCTGGCTGAAGGAAATCTGCTTGGCGCCCTTGCCGCAGAGGTCTTCGTAATCGATACCGCTGCGGCCCAGGTGGCGCTCGGCCAGGCTGGCCAGGCCATGTGGCTTGTGCACCTCGAGCACGTAGCTCTGCAGCATGGTGTCGTGGGCGTAGCCCTGCACCTCGATGCCGTGGTTGGCGAGCACATGCCGGTCGTACTTGACGTGCTGGCCCAGTTTCTTCTTCGCGCCGTTTTCCAGCCAGGGCTTGAGCCGGGCCAGCACCTCGTCGCGTGGCAGCTGGGCGGGGGCGTCGGGATAGTCGTGGGTCAGCGGGATGTAGGCGGCTTCGCCCGGCTTCACGCTGAAGCTCAGGCCGACGATCTCGGCGCGCATCTCGTCGAGCGAGGTCGTCTCGGTGTCGAGCGCGACCAGATCGGCCGCTTCGATCTTCGCGAGCCAGGCGTCGAACGTCGCCCAGTCCAGCACCGTGTCGTAAGCCAGGTTGCTGGCTTTCTCGGCCGCCTCGTCACCCAGGCTGTCGACCGGTTCGTCGAACAGACCGGGGTCGGCGTCGCTCGCTTGACCTTTCTTCCTGCGGTTGTTCTCCTCGATCAATTCGGGGGGTACCGCGTGCGTCTCGAGCGTCTTGACCAGGCTCTTGAAGCCGTATTGCTCGTAGAACGCCTTCAGCGCATCGACCTGCTGCGGCCCGATCGCGATGCCGTCGAGCGATGGCAGGCCCACCACGTGCGCCGTCAGATCGCAATCGGTGCGGATGGTCACGAGCCGGCGGCCCAGCGGCAGCCAGTCGAGCGCCTTGCGCAGGTTGTCGCCGGCCTGGCCCTTGACTTCTGCCGCGTGCGCGACAAGTTCGTCGAGCGAGCCGTACTGCAAAAGCCATTTGGCGGCCGTCTTCGGCCCCACCTTGTCGACGCCCGGTACGTTGTCGACGGTGTCGCCGACCAGCGTCTGGTAGTCCACCATCAGCGATGGTGGCACGCCGAATTCGGCCGTCACCCCGGCCACGTCGCGCCGCTTGCCGTTCATCGTGTCGATGATCGTGATGTGCTCGTCCACCAATTGGCTCATGTCCTTGTCGCCGCTGGAGACGATCACCTCGATGCCCTGCTGCGCAGCCGTGCGTGCGAGCGTGCCGATCACGTCGTCGGCCTCGACATCGGGCACGTGCAGCACCGGCCAGCCCAGCAGCCGGACGACCTTGTGGATCGGATCGATCTGGCCGCGCAGGTCGTCCGGCATGGGCGAACGATTCGCCTTGTACGCCGGATACCACTCATCGCGAAAGGTCTTGCCGGGTGCGTCGAACACACAGGCGGCGTAGTCGGCGCGGACCTCGCGGCGCAG
This sequence comes from uncultured Variovorax sp., assembly GCA_903872875.1. Taxonomy (GTDB): domain Bacteria; phylum Pseudomonadota; class Gammaproteobacteria; order Burkholderiales; family Burkholderiaceae_C; genus Variovorax. Next base: position 3,730 of record CAIQMJ010000534.1, on the reverse strand, counting down.
CGCCTGCATCATGTTGATCATTCCGCGTATCGCGCCGGTCGCCGGGCTGGACGGATCTCCGGGCACGGCGCGCAGGTCGGGCATCGCATGGAAGGCGCGGTAGAGGTAGCTCGAACCATCCACGAGCAGCAGCGTTTTCTTGTCGGTCATCGGGGCATTTTGCCGTGCGGCGCAGGCCGCCGACCACGCCCGCCGTCGCCATGGGCCGACATCGCGTGCCGGGAGGGCCGGACCTACAATCGGCCCATGCCGTCCTTCCACCGCCCCATCGCCCAAATCCTGTTCGCGCTGACCTGCGCCCTGCCCTTCGCGGCAGCTCACGCGCAGACCACGCCGCAGCCTCCCGCTGCCCAGCCAGACCCGCAACAGGCGCGCGAAGACGGTCGAAAGAACCAGAAGATCGAGAACATCCATGTCGAGGATGGCGGCGCATCGGTCGACGAGAAGCGCTACGGCGGCCAGACGCAGAGCATCACGGTGCAACCCAAGGCCAACGTGCCGGGCTACAGCGTGCTGCCCAACGACGGCGGACGCGAGCGGCAGGGCCAGTCCGAAACCGGCACCGGCGGCAACGGTCCGCGGGTCTGGAACGTGATGAAGTTCTGAGCGCCGTGGCGGTCTACACCGAAGTCGGCTTCGACGAAGCCGACGCCCTCCTGCGGCGACTCGACCTCGGCACGCTGCGCGACCTGCGCGGCATCGAAGGTGGCATCGAAAACACCAATTACTTCGCGACCACCGACAAGGGTGAGTTCGTGCTGACGCTGTTCGAGCGCCTCGGCGCCGAGCAGTTGCCTTATTACCTCTGCCTGATGAAGCATCTGGCCGGCCACGGAATCCCGGTGCCCGAGCCGTTCGCCGATCCGGCCGTGCGCCCCGCCCCAGGCAACGCCTTCGGCGACGCACCCGATGCACCGTGCGAACTTCTGCACACGGTCGCCGGCAAGCCAGCCGCCGTGGTGCAGCGGCTCGGCGGCAGGAGCGAGCTCGCGCCGTCGACGGCGCATTGCGCCGAGCTGGGCGGCACCTTGGCGCGGATGCACCTCGCCGGCCGCGACTTTCCGCGCAGCCAGCCCAACCTGCGGGGTCTCGCCTGGTGGAACGACACGGCACCCGTGGTGCTGCCCTACCTCGACGAAGCCCAGGCCGCGCTGCTGCGCACGGAGCTCGCGCACCAGAACCACATCGCCCAGTCGTCGACCTTCGCGGCGCTGCCGCGCGGGCCGGTGCACGCCGACCTGTTCCGCGACAACGCGATGTTCTTCGCCGGCGAAGACGCCCCGCGCCTGAGCGGCATCTTCGACTTCTATTTCGCCGGCACCGACAGCTGGCTGTTCGACCTCGCGGTGTGCCTGAACGACTGGGCGATCGACCTGCCGAGCGGTCGACGGGACGCTGCTCGCACTGCGGCACTCGTCAATGCGTACACCGCCGTCCGGCCGCTGACAGCAGCGGAGCGCGCGCTGTTTCCCGCGATGCTGCGCGCTGCCGCGCTGCGCTTCTGGATCTCCCGCCTCTGGGACTTCCATCTGCCGCGCGAAGCCAGCATGCTGAAGCCGCACGATCCGACCCATTTCGAGCGCGTGCTGCGCGAGCGCGTGCGCTCGCCGCTGGTGCCCGCGGACATCCCCGAGCCGGTGGCGGCCTGAACTGAACTGATGAAACTCAATCTTGTGCCGGCACGTACCGGCGTGACCTGGGTCCGTAGCGGGCTCAAGACCTTCCTGCGGCAGCCGCTGGCCTTCGTTTCGCTGTTCTTCTTCTTCATGGCGCTGGTTTCCAGCGCCTCGCAGATTCCGTTCATCGGTGCCGTGCTCGCACTGATGCTGCTGCCGACCATGACACTCGGCTTGATGGCTGCGGCGGCGCACGCGAGCGGTCCCGAAAAGCCGGCCGCCGGCACTGTATTCCGCGCAGCGCTGCAGGCGGTGCGCACCGATGTCCGGCCGATGACCGTGCTGGGCGCGCTGTACGCGGGGCTGTTCCTTCTGGTGATGGCGATCTCCGCGATTGCCGATGGCGGCGAATTCGCGCGGATCTACCTGCTGGGCGGCGCGCTGAGCCGCGAAGTGGCGGAAAAGACCGAGTTCCAGGTGGCGCTGTGGATCGCCATGGCGCTGTACCTGCCGCTGTCGCTCGCGTTCTGGCACGCGCCGGCGCTGGTGCATTGGCACCACGTGCCGCCAGCCAAGAGCCTGTTCTTCAGCTTTGTCGCCTGTTTCAAGAATTTCGGCGCGATGACGATGTTCGGACTCGCCTGGTTCGGCGTCTTCGTCGGCGCGGGACTGGTGCTGAGCATCGGCGCCACGCTGCTGGTGGCGGTCGGCGCGATCGGCATGGGCGATGGCGCCACGGCGGCGGGCGGCGCGGTGATGCTGGGCGGTGCGCTGGTGATGGCGGCGATGTTCTTCACCAGCACCTGGGGCACGTTCCGGGACAGCTTCAAAGAGTAAGGCTCTCCCCGAGGCTTCGACGCGCTGCGTGTCGCCTTTCGCCAACCCCTTCCGGGGGCAACACCGACGGATTGGCAGAGCCAGATCCGTGGTGTTTCTGGCCTTGCTCCGGTCCCGTCGGGGTCGGTCGCGGTCGATCAGACAGGCGTGAGTTTGGCAACGGACAACGCCAGCCACTTCACGCCGTGGCGGGGGAAGTTGACCTGTGCACGTGCGTCATCGCCGGAGCCTTCGAGGGCGGTGACTGTGCCTTCGCCGAATTTGTTGTGGAACACCTGCATGCCCGACCGCAAGCCATGTGACGGCGCGGCTTTTTGTGGCGGTACTGGCGGGCTGGCGAATGCATCACGACTGAAACCGCCGGCGCCGCCCTGGCCGCGGCCCGTGGTCGCGTAGCCGCCGCCGTAACCGAAGGCGGACGGCGCAAAGCCGGCGTTCTTCGGCGTGAGCCACTTCAGCGCCGCTTCTGGCAGTTCCTCATAGAAGCGGCTCTTGAGGTTGTAGCGCGTCTGGCCGTGCAGCATGCGGGTCTGCGAATGGCTCATGTAGAGCCGCTGGCGCGCGCGCGTGATCGCCACGTACATCAACCGGCGTTCTTCCTCGAGGCCATCATGGTCGGTCATCGAGTTCTCGTGCGGGAACAGTCCTTCTTCCATGCCGGTGATGAACACGCAGTCGAACTCGAGGCCCTTGGCGGCATGCACGGTCATCAGCTGCACCGCGTCCTGGCCGGCCTGCGCCTGGTTGTCGCCCGACTCCAGCGCGGCATGCGTGAGGAAGGCGGCGAGCGGGCTCAGCGTCTCGCCGGTCTCGGCGTCGGGCGCGAGCGGCTCGTCGATCACCGGCAGGTTCGGGTCGAGGCCCTGGCTGGCCGGCGATTGCCGCAGTTCGTCGATCGGCAGCGCGATTGCGTCGCGGCCGAAGCCTTCCTGCGTGACGAAACTCTCGGCCGCATTCACCAGTTCTTCCAGATTCTCGATGCGGTCCGCGCCTTCGCGGTCGGCCTTGTAGTGCTCGATCAGGCCGCTGTGGTCGAGTACCAGTTCGATGATCTCCCGCAGCGAGATGCCCACGGTCTGTTCGCGCAGCACGTCGATCTTGGCGACGAAGGCCGACAGGTTCGCACCCGCCTTGCCGCCGACCGCGCTCACCGCGTCATGCAGCGAATGGCCTGCCACCCGCGCCGTGTCCTGCAGCACCTCGATGCTGCGCGCGCCGATGCCGCGTGGCGGGAAGTTCACGACGCGCAGGAAGCTGGTGTCGTCGTCCTTGTTCTC
>CAIQMJ010000533.1 GCA_903872875.1 uncultured Variovorax sp. | reverse complement strand
CGCGTCGTACAGCGGTCGCAGATAGGGGTCGACCTTCTGCGTCAGGTCGCCGGGCAGGAAGCCCAGGCGCTCGCCAGCTTCGACCGCCGGCCGCGTCAGCACGATGCGCTGCACCGCGCTGCGCTCCAGCGCATCGACCGCGCACGCCACCGCGAGGTAGGTCTTGCCGGTGCCGGCCGGGCCGATGCCGAAGGTGATGTCGTGGCTGGCGATGTTGTCCAGGTACATCGCCTGCGTCGGCGTGCGGGCGCGCAGGTCGGCGCGGCGCGTGGCCAGCATCGGGCCGACCTCGCCGTTCTCGGTCATGCCCGAGTCGCTCGCCAGCGTGAGCTGGACCACGGCCGGGTCGACCGGCCGCTCGGCCAGCTCGTACAGCGCCTGCAGCACTTCCATCGCCTGGTTGGCGATGGCCTTGGGGCCGTCGATCTTGAACTGCTCGTGGCGGTGGGCGATCTTCACGCCCAGCGTGTCCTCGATGCGCCGCAGGTTGGCGTCCATCGGACCGCACAGGTGGCCGAGGCGCGCGTTGTTCAGGGGCGTGAAGGTATGGCGAACGATCAAAGGATAATTCCGGCTCTGGAAGGGACACCCATGATAGGCAAATTGACCGGCACGCTCGCCGAACGCAATCCACCGCAGGTGGTGGTCGACTGCAACGGCGTCGGCTATGAGGTCGACGTGCCGATGAGCACCTTCTACAACCTGCCGCACACCGGCGAGCGCGTGTCGCTGCTCACGCACTTCGTGGTGCGCGAGGATGCCCAGATTCTCTACGGCTTTGGCACCCACGCGGAACGCGCGGCGTTTCGGCAGCTCATCAAGATCTCCGGTGTCGGCCCGCGCATGGCGCTGGGCGTGCTGTCGGGGCTCAGCGTGGCGGAGCTCGCGCAGATCATCACGCTGCAGGACGCGGGCCGGCTCGTGAAGATCCCGGGCATCGGCAAGAAGACGGCCGAGCGCCTGCTGCTGGAACTCAAGGGCAAGCTCGGCGCCGACATCGCGCTGCCGGCGCACGCCGCCACCGACGAGCAGGGCGACATCCTGCAGGCGCTGGTCGCACTGGGCTACAGCGACAAGGAAGCGGCTGCAGCGCTCAAGGTGCTGCCGAAGGATGTGAGCGTGAGCGAAGGCATCAAGCTGGCGCTGCGGGCGCTCGCTAAGTAGCGCGCTGCGCATCGGCACCCCTGTTCAGTTCGCGCGGCGGCCGATCTCGAGCAGGCGGTTGTCGGGCAGCCCGAAATAATCGGAAGCGCGTGCCGCGTTGCGCTGCAGGGTGCTGAAGAGCGCCTTGCGAATCGTGCCCAGCCCCGGGAGGCGGCCCGTGCCAAGCGAGGCGCGCGAGGTGAAATACGAGGTCGACATCGACTCGATGTGCAGGCCTTGCTGATAGGCCAGCAGCCGCAGGTACTCGGGCACGGCCGGGTCTTCCATGAAGCCATGGTGGGCCGTCACGCGCCAGAAGCCATGGTCGAGTCGCTCGACTTCCAGGCGTTCGGCCGGGTACACGCGGGGAACGGGGCGGGTCTGCACGCACAGCACGATCACCCGGTCGTGCAGCACCTGGTTGTGCCTGAGGTTGTGAAGCAGCGCGTGCGGCACGCTGCTGGCGTCCGCGGTCATGAAGACCGCCGTGCCGTGCACGCGGTGCGGCATGCCGGCCGCCAGCGCCTCGATGAAAGGCGCCAGCGCCATGCGCTCCTCGGCCGCTCTCTGTTCGGTTGCGCGCCGGCCCTTGGCCCATGTGGTGAACACGAACATCACCGCTGCTGCCACGACGAGCGTGAGCCAGCCGCCCTCCGCGATCTTCAGGCTGTTGGCGACGATGAATGTCAGGTCGACCAAGGCGAAGATGCCGACGCCGATGCCCACGGCCACCGGATTCCAGCGCCACAGGCGCAGCGCGACGACGCCGGCCAGCAGCGTGGTCGTCAGCATGGTCAGCGACACCGCGATGCCATAGGCGGCCGACAGTGCGCCGGAACTGCGGAAGGCCAGCACCAGCAGCAGGACGCCGGCCATCAGCAGCCAGTTCACCGTCGGCAGGTAGATCTGGCCGATGGCCGAGCCGGAGGTCTGCACGATGCGCATGCGCGGCAGGTAGCCCATGTGCAT
>CAIQMJ010000532.1 GCA_903872875.1 uncultured Variovorax sp. | reverse complement strand
GGCCGCTCGATCCCGGGCTTTCACCTGCGCGATGCACTCGACCTGGTTGCCAAGCGCCATCCGGGCGTGCTGCTGCGCTTCGGCGGCCATGCGATGGCGGCCGGTTGCACGCTGGCGCGGGACCAGTTCCCGGTGTTCGAGCGCGCACTTGCACAGGTCGCACAGGAGTGGCTGACCGCCGCCTCACTCACGCGGCAGATCGAGACCGACGGCCCGATCGCCGCCGAGTACATGCGCGTGGACATGGTCGACACGCTGCACCACGAGGTCTGGGGCCAGGGCTTCGCGCCACCGACCTTCAGCGACGAAGTCGAGGTCATATCGCAACGGCTGGTCGGCGAGAAGCACCTGGCACTGCGGCTCAAGCACCGCGGCAAGCCGGTCGACGGCATCTGGTTCGGCCACACCGACCCGCTGCCGCAGAAGGTCACGCTGGCCTTCCGGCTCGATGCGGACGAGTGGCAAGGCGTGCGGCGGGTGCGCTTCCTGGTCGAAGGCGCTGAAATTGGCTAACCCCCGGGCTTCGCGCACTGCGTGTCGCTTTCGCCAACCCCCTTGCAGGGGGCGACACTGGCAGACCGGCGGAGCCGGATCGGATCTGCGGTGGCTCTGGTACAGAGCCGGTAAGGGCGGTCGAGGTGGATCTCAGCCGGCGTCGCCGTGTTTGGCGAGGACGGAGACCAGTTCGGGCACCAGGGTCTGGGCTTCGCTGTGGCGGGTGCCGACCTGGTAGGTCGCGAGCACGCCGTCGGCGATGGCACGGGCCGAGTGGCTGTTCTCGGCCATGGTGGCGTAGTAGCTCAGGTCCTTCTGCGCATTCGACATCGAAAAGCGCAGGCCGTTGGCGTCGCGAGCGAGCAGGTAGGGCTTGAGCCGCTCCAGCGCCACTCCGCCGCCGCCGCCCTTGGTCAGAACGTCGACCAGCACGTCGGGCGCGATGCCCGCGCGCTCGGAGCATGCGGCCGCCTCGGCCAGCAGCGCCACCATGCCGAGCGACACGTAGTTGTGCAGCAGCTTCATGCGGTGCCCGGCACCGACCGGGCCGGCCAGCGTGATGTTCTCTGCGAAGCAGGCCAGCAGTGGTCGGCATTCGTCGAACAGCGCCACGTCGCCGCCGACCAGCAGGTTCAGGCGGCCCTCCGCAGCTTCCTTGGGCGTGCGCGTCATCGGCGCATCGAGGAATCGACCACCCGCCGCAAGCACGGCCGCAGCCACACGCTCGGTCGATTCGGGGATCGCGGTGGAGCAATCGATCACGACCGTGCCGGGCTTCAGGCCTTGCAACACGCCGCCGTCGCCCAGCAGCACGGCCTCGACCTGGGGCGTGCCGGTCACGCACAGGATCACGACATCGACCGCTGCCACCAACGCCGGGGCACTGTCGAAGCTGGTGGCGCCAGCCGCCTTGAGCGCATCGAGCGGCTGGTTGCCCGGATGCTCGAGCACCGCCAGCGAATGGCCGTGCTTGAGGATGTTGCTGGCGATGCCGTGGCCCATCATGCCGATGCCGACCATGCCGATCTTTTTCATGTGTTGTCTCCTGACAGATGAAGATGAATTGCGGGTTCCGGCACGTACCGGCAGCCCAGCCCGCGATCATCGCATCCGGTCGAACGCATGGTTGAGCCCGAGGACCACGCTGTGCGCGCCTTCCGGCCCGGTGCGCGCCACGCTGAGGTCGATGCTGACCAGCGGCGTGACGTTGACGCGCAGGCCGGCGCGCGTCGTCCATTGCGCGAACGCGCGGTTGCGCTCGGCAATAAGGGACAGCGTCGGATTCAGTGCCCACTCGCCGGCCGCGCCGCCGCGGCCGGTCCGCGCGCCGGTACCCACGGCCCAGTCGCTGCCGACGTTCACGTGGATGAGCACGACCGGCGCGACCTGCCAGCTCACGGGAACGACGAACTGGCCGCCGGCGCGCTCGCCACCTCGGCCGTGGGTGGCGTCGAACACCGCACCACCGGACAGCGCGGCGCTGAGCGGCGCATCGGCCGCCTGACCGAAAAAAGTCCACTTGAGTTGCGGGCCGACGAACAGGCCGGTGCTGCCGGCGGTCGCGGCACGGTCGAGATTGAGACCCCATTCGATCGGCCCGAAGCGGCAGGCCGGACCGAGGTGCTGAAATCGTTGCGCCGAAACGCCGCCGATGCGCCCCGCCCACACCTCGTACTGGCATTGGCCGGGATCGAGCGTACCGGCGTCGTCGACATCGAAGTGGCCGCCCGCGCGCACGCTACCGGCCGCGAGGGACACGGCCAGGACCAGGGCCAAGGCAGTGCCTTGCGCTCTCGTGAATCGTCTCTCCATCGGGGGCTGTCGGGTCTCTTGGGGCTGATCGGTGCGGTGCGCGGGACTGTCGCGGAAATCGACCCGCGATTTTGCAGCCTCCGCGTGTCGAGGCGGTGACGCCGCAGGCGCTGCGGCTGTCGCTGCTAGATCTCGAACTGCGGCTGCAGCTCGCGGATGCGCTTCATCGCGACGCCGGCCGCTGCCGTACGCGTCTCCACGCCGAGCTTCACGTACACGCGCTCCAGGTGTTTCTTGACCGTCGCGGGGCTGCTGCCGACGATGTCGCCGATGTCGCGGTTGGTCTTGCCCTTGACGACCCAGTAGAGCACCTCGGCCTCGCGCGCCGTGAGCTTCAGGCTCAGGCTCATGGCTTCGATGACCGACATGTCGGACACCTCGCGCATGATGATCAACCAGTCGCCCGAACCCGCAGGCGCGGCTTCGCCGTCCCCATCACCGGTCTGCTGATGCAGGCGCAGGTTGAGGCTGGTCGCGCCCAACGCGATGGACAGCGCTGGCGGCTCGATCTGCCGCTGCTGGGCGTCCGGCGCATGGCGCTGCAGCCATTCGAGCACCACGGCGGGCGTCTGCGGGGCGACGGTCGCGCAGTAGCGCTGCAGCAAGTCGCGTGCGAGAACGGTCTGCCAGATGATCCGGCCTTCGGGCAGACGCACGGTGATGCTGGCGTAGCCGAAGGCATCGAGCGCATTGCGCGCCTGCCCGGCCTGCTGCGCCTCCTGCCGCGCACGGCGTGCGCCCTGCAGATGGACGTTCATGCGCGCCAGCACTTCCTTGGGCTTGATCGGCTTGGTCACGTAGTCGACGCCACCCGCTTCGAGCGCAGCCACCAGATGCTCGGTCTCGGTGAGCCCGGTCATGAAGACGATCGGAATGTGCGCGGTCGCCGTGTCGGCCTTGAGCCGGCGCGCGACCTCGAAGCCGTCCATGCCCGGCATCATCGCGTCCAGCAGGATGATGTCGGGCCG
>CAIQMJ010000531.1 GCA_903872875.1 uncultured Variovorax sp. | reverse complement strand
TACCTGATCCGCAAGCAGAATTTCAACATCCTCGACATCCCGATGGCGGGCCTGACGCGCCAGTATCTGGCCTACGTCGACCAGGTCCGGCGGACCAACCTGGAGCTTGCGGCCGAATACCTGTTGATGGCCGCGATGCTGATCGAGATCAAGTCGCGCATGCTGTTGCCGCCGAAGAAGGCAGCCGACGGCGAAGAGGCCGAGGATCCGCGCGCCGAACTCGTACGGCGCCTGCTGGAATACGAGCACACCAAGCTCCAGGCGGCCGCATTGAGCGCGATGCCGCAATACGGTCGTGATTTCCTGAAGGCACAGGTGTACATCGAGCAGTCGCTCAAGCCTCGCTTCCCCGAGGTGGGTGTGGTCGACCTGCGCGACGCCTGGGCCGACATCCTCAAGCGCGCCAAGCTCGTGCAGCACCACAAGATTTCGCGCGAGGAACTCAGCGTGCGGGAGCACATGAGCATCGTGCTCCGGCATCTGCAGGGCCGGCAGTTCGTCGAGTTCGAGAAGCTGTTCGACGTCACGCGCGGCGTGCCGGTGCTGGTCGTCACCTTCATCGCGATGCTTGAACTCGCGAAGGAAACGTTGATCGACATCACACAGGCCGAGGCTTTCGCGCCGATCTATGTCCGGCTGGCCTACAGCCCGGCGTCCTCCGCTTCCCCCTAGCCCCCGACTCCTGTCATTCGTTCCCCTGCGATGCCTGGCCACCGACGCCCGCAGGGATACACCTGCCCAACGACCCCACGGAGCAACCCATGAGCTACAGCGTCAAGGAAATCTTCTACACCTTGCAGGGCGAAGGTGCCCAGGCCGGCATGCCGGCCGTGTTCTGCCGATTCGCCGGCTGCAACCTCTGGAACGGCCGCGAAAGCGACCGCGCGGACGCCATCTGCCGCTTCTGCGACACCGACTTCGTCGGCACGGACGGCACGCTGGGCGGCAAGTTCGGCGACGCGGCGCAACTGGCCGACACGATCGCCGACCAATGGCCGGCTGGCGACGGCGATCACCGAATGGTCGTGCTGACCGGCGGCGAGCCCCTGCTGCAACTGGACGATGCACTCATCGGCGCGCTGCACGCGCGGCGCTTCCGGATCGCGGTGGAAAGCAACGGAACGATCGCTGCGCCCGTCGGCATCGACTGGCTCTGCATCAGCCCGAAGGCCGGTGCACCATGGGTTCAGCGCAGCGGACAGGAACTGAAGGTCGTGTGGCCGCAGGCCGGGCTGGACCTGGCGGGGCTCGCGTCCGGCAGCAACTTCACCCATCGCTTCCTGCAGCCAATGGACGGCCCCGACCAGCGGACCAATACGTCACTCTGCATCGAGGCCTGTATGCGCAACCCGGGCTGGCGCCTGAGCCTGCAGACCCACAAGCTCACGGGCATCCGATGAAAGCCTCCGCCAACTTCACCGTCAGCCAGCGTTTCTATTTCGACGCCGCACACACGCTGGAACGCGAAATGGAAACCGCCAGCAGCCGCCGAATCCACGGCCACACCTACCACGCGGATGTGTCGCTGCGCGGTCCGCGCGATCCGGCCACCGGCATGGTGGTCGACCTCGGCCTGCTGCGACAGCGGCTGGAGGCGGTGCGCGAACGGCTTGACCACCACCTGCTGGATGAGGTGCCGGGCCTGGGCACTCCGACGCTGGAGAATCTCTGCGTGTTCATTGCCGATGCGCTGGCCGACATGCAGCCGCCGCCGTCACGCGTGCGCGTCTGGCGTGAGCCGCTGGGTGATGCGTGCGTGCTGGAACTTGGTGACTGAGCCGAGGCCGAAGCCGATGACAGGCCTGGCCCCCGGCACCGCCGAGAGGTCAGTTCGCGCTGCGCTCAGAACCGGGCTCGCGCCCCATCAATTCCGCCACAGCCTCTTCGGGTCGCATGCGGCCATCGAGCAACGCCACCACGCCCTGCGCGATCGGCATGTCGACACCCAGATGCTGCGCACGCTGCACCACGGCGCGCGCGCAATACACGCCTTCGGCGACGTGGCCAAGCGAACGCACGGCCTGTTCCTGGGTCTGACCCAGCGCCAGCAACTGGCCTACCTTTCGGTTGCGCGAGAGATCGCCCGTGGCCGTCAGCACGAGGTCGCCGAGCCCGGACAGCCCCATGAAGGTCCCGGGCACGGCACCGAGCGCCACGCCGAAACGCGTCATTTCGGCCAGCCCGCGGGTGATGAGTGCTGCGCGCGCATTCAAGCCGAGCGAGAGCCCGTCGCACAGGCCGGTCGCAATGGCGAGCACGTTCTTCACCGCACCACCGACCTCGACGCCGATCAGGTCGTCGTTGGCGTAGACACGCAAACCCGGACCGTGAAATGCCTCGACCAACGCATCGCGCACGTCGGCATGGGTACTGGCGGCGACCAGCGCCGTCGGCCGGCCTTGCGCCACCTCCTGCGCGAAGCTCGGACCGCTGAGGACGCCAGCCCTCAATTCCGGCGCGACCAGACATTGAATTTCGTGTGGCAGCAGACCGAAGCCACCGACGTCGCCTGCGACCGGCTCAATTCCCTTGCAGAGCCAGGCGATCGGCACGTCAAGTCCGCGCAGGCTTGCGAGTTGCGGGCGCAGCGCCGCAACAGGCGTCGCGACGATGACCAGATCGGCGCGCGTCGCCGCTGCACGGACATCGCCCGACACCACGGAAAGTTCTTGCGGCAGCGAAATGCCGGGCAGGTAGCGCGCATTGCTGCGGCTCTGCGCCATCTCGTGCACCTGGGACGCATCGCGCGCCCAAAGGACCACCTCGTGCCTGCCGGCCGCATTGATGGCCAGCGCCGTGCCCCAGGCACCGGCGCCGAGCACGCTGAGTTTCATCGGCAGCGGAGCCTGGAGGCCTTACTGCGTGAGGATCGGCGACGGCTGGCCGGCGGCCTGGGCCTGTTGCTGTTCGAACATCGCCTGGAAGTTGATTTCCGCCAGATGCACCGGCGGGAAGCCGCCGCGCTGGATCACGTCGGCCACATTGCCGCGCAGGTATGGGTACACGATCTGAGGGCAGGCGATGCCGAGGATCGGGCCCATCTGGTCTTCCGGCAGGTTGCGGATCTCGAAGATGCCGGCCTGCTTGGCTTCCACCAGGAACACGGTGCGGTCGCCGATCTTGGTCTGCACGGTGGCCGACACGGTGATCTCGAAGATGCCGTCGGTGACGGGCTGGGCGTCCACGCCCAGCTGGATGTCGACGGTCGGCTGCTCCTGCTCGAGCAGGATCGCGGGCGAGTTCGGCTGTTCCAGCGAGAGGTCCTTCAGGTAGACGCGCTGAATCTGGAACACGGGATCTTGGGTGTCGGCCATGGCTGAAATCTTTCGGGGATCAAAACAATGCCCGCCGGAGAAGTCCCACGGCGGGCTGCACAGGAATCAACGGACGATTATCGCCCGATCGTATGACGGCCAATCAGGCGCCCTGCAGCAGCGGCACAAGCCCGCCGCGTCCGTCAAGCGCGATCAGGTCGTCGCAGCCACCCACGTGGGTGTCGCCGATGAAGATCTGCGGCACGGTGCGGCGCTGGGTGATCTCCATCATCGTGTTGCGGGCCTGCGGGTCGGTATCGATACGGATCTCTTCGATCTGCTCGACGCCCTTCGACTTGAGGATTTGCTTCGCGCGAATGCAGTAGGGGCAGACGGCGGTGGTGTACATCTTGACGGCTTGCATGGGCTCTACCTTGGCTTGGCTTCAGACTTTTTCAATGGGCAGATTAGCGTCTTTCCAGGATTTCAGTCCGCCCGCGATGGCTTGGGCCTGCTCGTAGCCGAGTTTCTTGGCCGTCGCCACCGCGCGCTGCGCGCGGCTGCCGGTGGCACAGATCAGCAGCAGTGGAACGGTCTTGTTCTTGACGGTGCTGGCGAGCTTCGTGTCGAGCTGGTTCAGCGGGATGTTCTTGGCGCCAGTCACGTGGCCGGCCGCGAATTCCTCAGGCTCGCGCACGTCGACCACCACCGCCCGCGAACGGTTGATGAGCTGCACGGCGCCCTGCGCGGTCAGCGATCCGCCGGTACCCCCGCGGATCAGCGGCCAGGCGAGCATGCCACCCGAGCTGAGCGCAATCAGGATCAGCAGCCAGTTGTCGACGATGAATTTCACGTTCTTCCTTGAATGGCAAACATGGGATTTTAGAATGCCGGATTCTGCAGTCCGCTCCCTTCATGCCAAAGGCCCCTCCCATGCACAAACTGGTATTGATCCGCCACGGCGAATCGACTTGGAATCTCGAAAACCGCTTCACCGGCTGGACCGACGTGGACCTGACCGAAACCGGCGTCGAGCAGGCCAAGCAGGCCGGACGGCTGCTCAAGGCCGAAGGCTACGAATTCGACGTGGCCTACACCAGCGTGCTCAAGCGCGCGACCCGCACGCTCTGGCACACGCTGGACGAACTCTATCGCACCTGGCTGCCCGTGGTGCACTCCTGGCGCCTGAACGAACGCCACTACGGCGGGCTGCAAGGCCTGAACAAGGCGGAAACCGCGAAGAAATACGGCGACGAGCAAGTGTTGATCTGGCGCCGCAGCTATGACACGCCGCCGCCGCCGCTGGAGGCGAACGACCCGCGCAGCGAACGCAGCGATGTCCGGTACGCCAAGCTGGCGCCTGAGCAGGTGCCGCTGACCGAATGCCTGAAGGACACCGTGGCGCGCGTGCTGCCTTTCTGGAACGAATCGATGGCACCAGCCATCCGCAGCGGTCGCCGCCTGGTCGTCGCAGCGCACGGCAACTCGATCCGCGCGCTGATCAAGTACCTCGACGGCATCTCCGACAGCGACATCGTCGGCCTGAACATTCCGAACGGCATTCCGCTGGTCTACGAGCTCGACGACGAACTCAAGCCGCTGCGTCACTATTACCTTGGCGACGCCGAAGCGGCAGCCAAGGCAGCAGCCGCAGTCGCAACGCAAGGCAAGGCCTGATTCCAAAGACGACAAGCAGCTTCGGCTAATTTGTAGTCTGCTGGAACCACGGCAGGCAAATTGCTTCCAAGCTGTGTATATTGGTTTCCAAGCCGACAAGGACATATAGACATGGGCCAGAAATTGAAAATCACCGGCTGGGTGGCCGCAGGCGCGGTTGCCGGTGTACTGACCACCGTTTCGCTGCAAACAGTGGCACGTGGCTCGCTGGAACCGTTGCCGCTCGAGGAGCTCCAGCAACTCGCAGCGGTTTTCGGCATGGTCAAGAGCGACTATGTCGAACCCGTGGATGAAAAGAAGCTCATGTCCGATGCGATCTCCGGCATGGTGGCCGGCCTCGATCCGCACTCCCAGTATTTCGACAAGAAGTCCTTCAAGGAATTCCGCGAAGGTACGACCGGCCGCTTTGTCGGTGTCGGCATCGAGATTTCCCAGGAAGACGGCCTGATCAAGGTCGTCTCGCCGATCGAAGGCTCGCCGGCTTTCCGTGCGGGCCTCAAGCCTAACGATCTGATCACGAAGATCGACGACACCGCTGTGCGTGGCCTGTCGCTCAACGACGCCGTGAAACGCATGCGCGGCGAGGCCAACACGAAAGTGCTGCTGACGATCTTCCGAAAGGAGGAGAACCGCACCTTCCCCGTGACCATCACGCGCGAGGAAATCCGCACGCAGTCGGTTCGCGGCAAGGTGATCGAGCCCGGTTATGGCTGGATCCGCCTGTCGCAGTTCCAGGAACGGACGGTCGACGATTTCGTGAAGAAGATCGACGAGATCTACAAGCAGGAGCCCAACCTCAAGGGCCTGGTGCTCGACCTGCGCAACGACCCGGGCGGCCTGCTCGATGCGGCGGTCGCGATCTCCGCGGCCTTCCTGCCCGAGAACGTGACGGTGGTCACCACCGACGGTCAGCTGGCCGAGAGCAAGTCGATCTACAAGGCTGCGCCCGAGTTCTACCAGCGCCGTTCCGGCGCAGACCCGCTGCGCAGCCTGCCGGTCGCGCTGAAGACCGTGCCGTTGGTCGTTCTGGTGAACGAGGGCTCGGCATTGGGCAAAAACCCGTATGAGCGCGTCATGCAGCTTGCCATGGAGGACAT
>CAIQMJ010000530.1 GCA_903872875.1 uncultured Variovorax sp. | reverse complement strand
TCGTCCTGCGGCACGTTGAGGTCGGCGCGGATGAAGACGCGCTGGCCGGCAACCTTGCCTTGGGCACACAGATCGGTAAAGCGGATGACGTTCATTGGAGAGAGGCTGGGGAGTTGAAAAATCGGAGTTCCGATGATTCTAGGAGCCGTGCCTCCCGCGCAGAAGATGCGGGTGCCCTTCCGATGTTCTACCAGCCGAGCACCAGATGCAGCGGCATGTAGACCGCCATGCCCGCCACCATCGTGCCGAGCACGCCGCGGCGCCAGAAGTACCAGGCGCCACCCGCCAGCGCGCCGTAGATGCGCGCGTCCTGCCAGGTCGGGATCAGGTGGCCTTGAGTCATGACGATCTCGGGCGCGATCACTGCCGCCAGCGCCGCGACCGGCGCGTAGTGCAGCGCCCGGTGTGCCCAGTCGGGCATGCCCCACGGCCGGTCGAGGATGAAGAAGAAGCAGCGCGCGACCACGGTCACCAGCGCCAGGCCGATGATGACGACCATCGTCCAGAGATCGGTCTCGCCATTCATGCGTCGGCCTGCGCAGGGTTGCGAATGAACTGCTTCTCGAGCCAGAAGCACAGCAGCACCGCAACGCCGATGCCGGTCACGATGTTGAGCTTCAAGGGCAGCGCATAGGCGGCCACTGCGGTGGCACCCGCAATGCCGGCGGCCAGCACGCGCAGCCGCGTGGTCGACATCGAGCAGAGGATGCCGAGCAGGCTCAGCACGCCGGCAAAGCCGAGCCCCCAGGACTGCGGAATGAAGTTGGTGAGCGCGATGCCGATCAGGCTCATCACCATCCACGCGGCCCAGGTGACCGAATAGCCGCCGGCCAGGTAGGCCTCCTGCGCCAGCCCCTCTTCCGGTGTCTTCGGTGGCTCCCTGTAGCGCGCAGTGAAGAGCACATAGCTCAGGTCGGCCGTCATGTAACCATGGGCCAGCCGCCTCCAGCGCGGCATATGCATGAGATAGGGCCGCAGGTGCAGGCTGAACACCACGAAGCGCAGGTTCACACAGAAGCCCGTCGCGAGGATCACCCAGGCCGGCGCGCCCGCCACCAGCAGCGGGATGGCCGCAAGCTGCGAACTGCCGGCGTAGACCAGCAGCGTCATCGCGATGGCCTCGACCGCGCTCATGCCCGACTTGACCATGGCGACACCCGTCATCAAGCCCCAGGCGCCGATACCCAGTGCCATGGGCGCCATCACGCGCACACCTTCGCGGAATTCGGGGCGCCGGTGGATCGAGGGAAGGAAGAACATCAGCCGAAGACCTGGCCAGCCTGTATGTCGAAGCCGCGCAGGAAGTCGGTTGCCGGCAGGCGCTTGCCCCCGGCACGCTGCAACTGCGTGAGCGTCACGACAGAGCCCCGCCCCGCGACATCGATGCCCGCAGGGCCGGAGCCAAGCACAGTGCCCGGTGCTTCAGTGGTCGAACCGGTCTGCACCTGTGCCGCCCACAGCTTGATCGACTCGCCGTCCAGCATGCTGGTGGCGCCCGGAAACGGGTCGAAGGCGCGGATGCGACGAACGATTGCCACGGCGTCCTGCGCCCAGTCGACCTGCGCCTCGTGCTTCTCGACCTTGTGCGCGTAGGTGACACCATCCGCCGGCTGCGGCGTGCGCACCAGCGCGCCGGCCTCGGCCTGCCGCAATGCATCGACGATCATTCGGCCGCCGAGCGCCGCCAACCGGTCGTGCAGCCGAGCTGTGCTGTCGTCGCCGATGGGCAGCGCCTCGCGCAGCAGCATGTCGCCGGTGTCCAGGCCTGCGTCCATCTGCATGATCGTGACGCCGGTCTCGTCATCACCGGCTTCGATCGCGCGATGGATCGGTGCTGCACCGCGCCAGCGCGGCAACAGGCTCGCATGGATATTGAGGCAGCCGAGCCGCGGCGCGTCGAGCACCCACTGCGGCAGGATCAGCCCGTAGGCCGCGACCACCATCACGTCCGCGTTGGCGCCGAGGATGGCGTCGCGGCCGGCCGTGGCCTCGTCCGGATATTTGCCGTCGAGGCGAAGGCTCCTCGGCTGCGCCACGGGCCAGCCGTTCTGCAGCGCGAACTGCTTGACCGGCGAAGCCTGCAGTTTCATGCCGCGGCCGGCGGGCCGGTCGGGCTGGGTCAGCACCAGCACGATCTCGTGGCCCGCACCGCGCAGCGCTTCCAGCGCCACACGCGCGAACTCGGGTGTCCCCGCAAATGCAAGCCTCACACGGTCCCCAGACAAGTCAAGACGGCAACCGCTCGAGCCGTAGATCGTCACCGGTGTGGTAACGCTCGACCAGGCCGTTGGGGTCGATATAGATGTAGAGCAGACGGCGTTCGTTGATCGCCTTGTAACGCCAGGTCCAGACCGTGCCGTCGAAGGAGCTCACGCGGTCGATCTCGAACGGCCGGCCGTAGGTGCGCAGCACGTCGGCCTCGCGCCAGACGCCGGTCTGGATGGTGCTCGCAAACAGGCGTTCGTCGAGCACCTGTCGGACCGAACGCACGCGGCCATCGGCACCGAGATCGACGTTGTTGACCTCGAAGCCGGCAGGCACGCGCGAATACTGCAGGCGTTCACCGTCGCCGAGCAGGTAGACGGCCGTCGGCTGACCAAGCTGCCGCAACGCATCGTCGCGCGACGTGCCCGGAGGCAGGCGGGTCGGCTCGCTCGCACAGGCAGCCAGCATCAGCGCAAGTGCGCCACAGGCTGCCGATGCGGGCACACGCGGCATGCTCAGCGCCGTCCGTCGCGCGCGTCGCGCTCGTCTTCGCGCTGCTGCTTCAGCAGCTTGCTCTTGATGCGGTTGCGCTTGAGTGGAGACAGGTATTCGACGAAGACCTTGCCGAGCAGATGATCGAGTTCGTGCTGGATGCACACCGCGAGCAGGCCGTCTGCCTCGATGGTCTGCGGCTCGCCCTCGGTGTCCAGCGCTGTCACGCGAACAGCCGTGGAACGCTCGACGCCGTCGTAGATACCAGGTACCGACAGGCAACCCTCTTCGTTCAAGACCTTGTCGTCGCTTGCCCAGACGATCTCCGGATTGATCAGAACGAGTGGCTCGTTGCGCTCTTCCGAGACGTCGATGACGACCAGGCGTTCATGCACGTCGATCTGCGTGGCCGCGAGGCCGATGCCATTCGCGTCGTACATCGTTTCCAGCATGTCGGCCACCAGCGCCTTGATCCGCGCATCGACACCCTGCACAGGCTTGGCGACCGTGTGAAGGCGCTTGTCGGGAAAACTCAGGATGGTTCTTTTGGCCATGACGGGGAGGTAGGTTGTGTCTCTATTTTCGCCAATTTGAGTAGCCGGCCCGGACGTCATGTCTCTTTTGCATTGCCCTGTGCAGGGCTTCAGCGGAGAATTCGTAGCAAATTGTGAGTTTTCATACATTTCGTTCAGCCCTGTGCTGCATTTCATCCTTGCCAATGAAGTTCATCCGAAACACGATCCGACACCCCTGCATATCGCGGTGCGTCCATCTGGCAGCGGCCATCGCGGCATGCTTCGGGATGTGCCCCTGGCTGATGGCATCGGCCCAGAGTTTTTCCATCACGTCGCAGCAGCGCGCCACCGCGCAGCAGACGGCGCAGATCGGTGTCGCCCAGGGCGATCTTGCGCCGGGAGCGCCGGATGAATACACGGTACGGGCCGGCGACACGCTGTGGACCATCTCGCGGCTCTATCTTCTCCAGCCCTGGCGCTGGCCGGAACTGTGGGGCATGAACCTGGACGAGATTGCGAATCCGCATCGCATCTATCCCGGACAGACGCTGTACCTGGACAGGACCAACGGCCGAGCGCGATTGGCCACGCGACGAGGCGCAGGCGGGACCGAGACCCCCATCAGGCTGTCGCCGCGCACGCGCTACGAAGCGCTGTCCGGCATGGCACTGCCGACGCTGAGCCCGAGCGCGATCGAACCCTTCCTGAGCGAACCGGTCGTGGTCGACGAACAGACGCTTGCCGCCTCACCGCGCATCGTGGCCGGCAACGATGGCCGGGTGCTCCTCGCTCGCGGCGACCGCGCCTATGCGCGCGGCAGTGCCAACGCGCCGTTGAGCGAACCCACCGAAGCGAACCGCCGCTTCCGGGTATTCCGCGACGCGACGCCGCTGAAGGACCCGGGTACGGGAGAGATCCTCGGCTACGAAGCGCAGTACATCGGCCGCGTCGTTCTGCAGCGCGGCGAGTCCGTCAGTCGAGCGACGCCAGGCAGCAAGGAAATCGCCGCCGCAACGCCGGCGACCATCGACATCGTGGCCGCACGCGAGGAGATGCGCGCAGGCGACCGGCTCCTGCCCGAGCCACCTCGCCAGCTCATGAGCTACGTACCGCACGCGCCGACGCCGCCCATCGAAGGCCGCATCGTCTCGATCTACGGCAATGCGGTGCAGTTCGCCAGCCAGAATCAGATCGTGTCGATCAACAAGGGCACGCGCGACGGCATCGAGAACGGCCATGTGCTCGCGATTCTCAAGAACGGCGAAACATGGGTGGACAAGACGGCCGGCACGAAGGAAAGCATCAAGTTGCCCAATGAGCGGATCGGCTGGCTGATGGTGTTCCGGCCGTTCGAGAAGGTGTCGTATGCGCTGGTACTCGAGATCAGCGACACGCCGCGGGCTGGGGACCTCCTTGTCAGTCCCTGAGGCGACGACGGCCTGTGCATTCCCCCAACCACTCCATACCGGCAACCCACGCATGGAACAGGACGAACTCGCCGGATGGCTGCGGCTCACGCTGACCACCGGCATCGGCGACACGGCTGCACGCCGGCTTCTGGCCGCCTTCGGCCTGCCGCCAGCCATCTTCGCCCAGCCAGCCGAGGCACTGTGCGAGGTGGTGACGCCAGCGCAGGCGCAAGCGCTGCAACGACAGCCCGCCGGGCTCGACGCCCGGATTGCACAGACCTGGACGTGGCTGCGGACGAGCGAGGCCGAAGGGGTGGCGCGGCGCATCGTCACGCTGGCCGAGGCCGACTATCCCGTGTCCCTGCTGGAGACCGCCGACCCGCCCACGCTGCTGTATGTCATCGGCGCGGCGCGCTTCAGCCTGACGGACCTCGCACGCAGCATGGCGATCGTCGGCAGCCGCAATCCAACGCCACAGGGTGCATCCAACGCACAGGCCTTCGGCCGCGCCTTTGCCGAACTTGGCATTCCGGTGGTGTCAGGCCTTGCGCTGGGTGTCGACGGTGCGGCACACCAAGGCGCCCTCGACGGAGCACCGGCAGATGCACTCGCAACCGTCGCGGTGGTCGGCACCGGGCTCGATCGCGTGTACCCGGCTCGGCATCGCGCGCTCGCGCATCACATCGCCCGGCAAGGCCTGATCGTCAGCGAGTTCGCGCTTGGCACGCCGCCGCTCAACCAGAACTTCCCGAAGCGCAATCGCATCATCGCGGGCCTGTCGCAAGGCACGCTGGTGGTGGAAGCAGCCCTGAAGTCAGGCTCGCTGATCACCGCGCGCATGGCCTCCGAACAGGGCCGAGAGGTGTTCGCCATCCCGGGCTCGATCCACTCGGCCCAGTCGCGTGGCTGCCATGCGCTGATCCGGCAGGGCGCGAAACTGGTCGAATCGGTACAGGACGTGCTGGAGGAACTGCCGCTGCACGGCAACGCGACACCTGCGGCGCCGAGGTCGGAGCCGCATCGCGCCGACGACGACATGCAAGCGACCGAAGAGAACAGTGTGTTGAACGGCATCGGCTTCGACCCGGTCAGCCTGGATGCACTTTGCGCACGCACCGGCTTCGCCCCGGCGGCACTGCAGGCGCAATTGCTCGAATTCGAGCTGGACGGCCACATTGCCCGGCTCCCGGGCGGGCTGTTCCAGCGCGTCGTCCGGGGCTGAGCGGGCCGGGCCGTTTACATGAGTGCCTTGCTACGCCAGACGCGGCGAGCCGGTTGGAGTGGGCTATATTGCCTTCATGTTCGATGTGCTCGTGTTCGTCTACGAAAACTATTGGCGCGGTGACGCGTGCCCAGAACCCGAGCAACTGGGCCGCAAGCTCATCGCGCACGGCTTCGATGCGGAAGAAATCCGCGATGCGCTCCAGTGGCTCGACGGGCTCAGCCTCGCGACGAATGGCGTGCCGCTGACCAAACTCCCGGAGGATGCCGGGGTGGTTGTCGGAGCGCACCCCAGCACCGCTGCCGCGCTGCCGCAGTCTCCCGATTCGCTGCGCGTCTACTCCACTGCGGAGCAGGACCACCTGGGAGCGGACTGCCTCGGCTTCATCACCTTCCTCGAAGCATCGCAGGTGCTGTCCGGCGACATGCGGGAGATCGTGATCGAACGTGCAATGGCGGCGCCAGGCTCTCCAGTCGCCCTGGATGAACTCAAGATCATCATGCTGATGGTGCATTGGAGCACCGGCACCGAGCCCGATGCGCTGGTGCTCGATGAACTGTGCGACGACCGAACAGGCCGCATCGCGCACTGAGTGGATCAGTCCAGTAGCTGCTGCGGATTCGCGTCCAGCCTGGCGAGCGCTTCGCGCGTGGCGCGCGCGGTGAGCGATTCTTCTTCGGCCGGTATCAACAGGCCGGCCTGCAGACAGGAGGCCAGTCGACCGGCCTGAATCAGGAACCCGCGGCCATCGTTCGATGCAAACAGGTGCAACTGCCGGCGCTCGCTGCGCCAGACGAATTGAACCTGCGTCACTCTCCCGTTGTGGTCGAGCATGAACCAGTGACCGGCCTGAAGCTCGTCGACCCAGGCGCGCATTTCATCGCTGACGTGCAAGCCGGTGTCGGGAATCACTTCCAGGGTTGCCGCATCGGCACCCAACAGCAGTTCGATGCTGGCCGGGTCGAGCGGCATCACCGCATCGCCTCCGACACTCACGAAGTCCTCGAGGTTTGCGAGCCGCAACGCCATAGCCTCGATCTTTGCCTGCGGAATGGCCTCGGTCTTCGACAGGAAGGCGTCGGCCAGCGTTTCGCCGATGGCCTTGATGTGCGCCTCCTGGGGCGTGCCCGTCACGCCGAGCAGCGCCATGCCCGAGCGCAACCGTTGCAGGAGCCGCGGC
>CAIQMJ010000529.1 GCA_903872875.1 uncultured Variovorax sp. | reverse complement strand
TCCGGGGGCAACACCGGCGGCCCGGCAAAGCCGGTTCCGCGGTGTTTCACGAACAGAAAGTTAACGGCGGGTCCATGGATATCGGAACCTTTCTTGTCCAGTGCCTGAACGCGGTCCAGTACGGCTTGCTGCTGTTCCTGGTCGCGTCGGGCCTCACGCTGATCTTCGGGATCATGGGCGTGATCAACCTCGCGCACGGCAGCTTCTACATGCTGGGCGCCTACATGGCGTTCGCGCTGTCGCCGCTGTTCGGCGACAACTTCGTCGTGATGCTGCTGGCCGGCGTGGTGCTGGCGGCGGTGTTCGGCTATGCGCTGGAGTGGGCCTTCTTCAGCTACCTCTACCAGCGCGACCACCTGCAGCAGGTTCTGATGACCTACGGCCTGATCCTGGTGTTCGAGGAGCTGCGCTCGATCCTCGTGGGCAACGACGTGCACGGCGTGCAGGCGCCGCCCTGGCTCGAAGGCAGCTTCGCGCTCGGCTCGCTGATGAGCTATCCGTGGTACCGGCTCTTCGCATCGGCGGCCTGCATCGTGCTGGCGGTGGCGCTGTACCTGGTGGTCAACCGCACGCGGCTCGGCATGATGATCCGCGCCGGCGCCAGCAACCGCGACATGGTGCGCGGCCTGGGGATCGACATCCGCAAGCTCTACCGCATCGTGTTCGCGGCCGGCGTCGCGCTCGCCGCGCTGGCCGGGATGATCGCCGCGCCGATGTCCTCGGTGTATCCGAACATGGGCGCGAGCGTGCTCATCGTGTGCTTCGTGGTGGTGGTGATCGGCGGCATCGGCTCGATCAGCGGCGCGCTCGTGGCGTCGCTGCTGGTGGGCTTCGTCGACACCTTCGGCAAGGTCTTCCTGGCCGAACTCAGCGGCATGGGCATCTACGTGCTCATGGCCGCAGTGCTGATCTGGCGGCCCGAAGGCCTGATGGGAAGAAAGACCTGATGCGTCGCTTCAACGTTCTCGTACCGGTGCTGTGCGCGCTCGCGCTGGCGCTGCTCGGCCCCTGGCTGAGCCCCTATGCCTCGGACTTCGTCGTCAAGGTGATGATCCTGTCGATCTTCGCGCTGAGCCTGGAGCTGCTGGTCGGCATGACCGGGCTCGTCAGCCTCGGCCATGCGGCCTTCTATGGCATCGGCGCCTATGCGACGGTGCTCGGCTCCGGCGCCGACGGCGGCTCGATCGCGTGGCTGCTGCCGCTCGCGATCGGCTCGGCCGCGGCATATGCGCTGGTGGTCGGCGCGCTGAGCCTGCGCACCCGCGGCGTCTACTTCATCATGGTCACGCTGGCTTTCGCGCAGATGGCGTACTTCGTGTTCCACGACACCAAGGTCGGCGGCGGCAGCGACGGCATCTACATGTACGTGCGGCCGGCGCTGGGCGCGCTC
Source organism: uncultured Variovorax sp. (assembly GCA_903872875.1). GTDB lineage: Bacteria > Pseudomonadota > Gammaproteobacteria > Burkholderiales > Burkholderiaceae_C > Variovorax. The sequence goes on along the minus strand of CAIQMJ010000529.1, from coordinate 5,230 downwards.
GACATGGAGAACCGCCGCGTGCAGTTCTATGTGGTACTCGCCGCCCTGGCCGGCACCTACGGCCTGCTCGCGCTGATCGGCCGCTCGCGCTTCGGCGCAGCCCTGGCCGGCATCCGCGTGAACGAGCAGCGCATGCGCGCGGCCGGCTTCCCGGTGTACGGCTACAAGCTGGCGGCCTTCGTGCTCGCCGGTGCGCTGGCGGGCCTCGCAGGCTTCCTGGTGGCGGCGCGCGACGGCGTGGTCAACCCGGAGCTGCTGGCTTGGCACAACTCGGGCGAGGTGCTGCTGATGATCATCCTGGGCGGCCTCGGCCGCCTGCGCGGCGCGGTGATCGGCGCGGTCGCCTTCACGCTGCTGAAGGAGGTGCTGTCGACGCACGCGCTGGTCGGCCCGCTCGCGGACCACTGGCAACTGACGCTCGGCCTGGCGATCATCGCGTTCGTCGCGCTGCTGCCCAAGGGGATCATCGGCATCGCCGCACGGCTGTCGCCCGCGGGCCGCGAGCGCATCGCGGCGCCTGTCGTCGTGCCGTCGGCGCCGCATACACGCGCCAGCGCACGGCCGACGGAGGTGCGTTCATGAACGCCTTGCTCTCCGTCACCGGCCTGACGCGGCGCTTCGGCGGCCTGGTCGCGGTGAATGCGGTCGACATCGACCTGCACCGCGGCGAGGTGCATGCCGTGATCGGCACCAACGGCGCCGGCAAGTCGACGCTGATCAACATGCTGTCGGGCGAGATCGATGCCTCCGGCGGGCGCATCGCGCTCGACGGCGATGACATCACGACCCGCGCCCAGTCGCGTCGTGCCCGCGAGGGCGTGGGCCGCAGTTACCAGCGCACGACGATCTTCCCGGAGTTCAGCGTGCACGAGAACTGCCGGCTCGCGGCGCAGGCGGCGACGCCGCGGCCCTGGGCGATCTGGGAGAGCGCACGCGGCTGCGGTGACAGCAACACCGCGGCGACCGAAGCGCTGCGCGCCGCCGGACTGGCCGACCAGGCGCAACGCATCGCAAGCACGCTGAGCCATGGCGCCAAGCGCCAGCTCGAGGTCGCGATGTGCCTGGCCACCAGGCCACGCGTACTGCTGCTCGACGAGCCGCTGGCCGGCATGGGTGCGGAGGAAACCGACCGCATGCTGGGCCTGCTGACGCGGCTCAAGGCCACGCACGCGATCCTGCTGGTGGAGCACGACATGGACGCGGTCTTCCGCATCGCCGATCGCATCACGGTGATGGTCAACGGCACCGTGATCGCGACCGGCGACCCGGCATCGATCCGCACGAACCCCGCGGTGCGCGAGGCCTATCTGGGCGAGGGACACTGATGCTGCAAGTCGAAGCCATCCACACCTACTACGGCGACAGCCACATCCTGCATGGCGTCGATGCCGAGCACGCCGCGGCCACGTCGCTCGGCCTGCTCGGGCGCAACGGCATGGGCAAGACCACGCTGATCCGCACGCTCATGGGCTACGTGCGGCCGGCCTCGGGCCGCGTGCTGCTCGACGGCCGCGACGTCACCGGCTGGACGCCGGAGAAGATGGCACGGCAAGGCATCGGCTACGTCCCCGAAGGACGTGGCATCTTCCCGAACCTGTCGGTGCGCGAGAACCTCCTGATGAGCGCACGCGCCGGCATCGACGGCCGCCGCGCCTGGACCTTCGACCGCGTGATGGCGACCTTCCCGCGGCTCACCGAGCGCCTGTCGCACGGCGGCCAGCAGTTGTCGGGCGGCGAGCAGCAGATGCTGTCGATCGGCCGCGCGCTGATGACCAACCCGCGGCTGCTGATCCTCGACGAAGCGACCGAAGGCCTGGCGCCGCTGATCGTGCTCGAGATCTGGCGCGTGATCGCCGACATCCGCAGCACCGGCATCGCCACGCTGATCGTGGACCGCGACTGGCGCAAGGTGCTCGCGCACACCGACCGGGCGATGGTCATGGAAAAAGGCCGCGCCGTGCTGGCCGCGCCCTCGGCGGAACTGATCGCCGCGCCGGGTCCGCTGGAGCAGTTGCTGGGGGTCTGAGGCGCTGACGCCACGAGCCGGCACCGCGAGCCAGCTCTGCGCACCTCGATCCGGACACCCGACCGTCAGCCTCGATGGATACACTGGCATCGTAAAGTGCATACAATGAATCGATACCGTCGATCATGCCACTCAAGTCCTCATCCCCGCCGGCAAAGGCCGCCGGCGCCTTGAAAGCTGCGTCCAAGTCGGACATCTACGAACGCATCTACGAGGCGGTGGTGGAGCATCGCCTGCTCCCCGGTACCAAGCTGTCGGAAGAGCGGGTTGCCGAACTCTTCTCGGTCAGTCGCACGCAGGTGCGCGGCGTGCTGCAGCGCCTGGCGGTCGAGCAGTTGGTCACGCTAATCCCCAACCGTGGCGCCTACGTCACCACGCCCAGTGCCGAAGAGGCACACGACGTACTGGAGGCGCGACGCACGCTGGAGCCGGCGATCGTGTCGCGGCTGATCGAGCGCATCGCGGCAGGCAAGGCGCCTGGCGCGGTCAAACGCCTGCGGACGCTGAACAGGCAGGAACAGGCGGCGCATGTCAACGGCGATCGCCGCGCGTCCGTGCGGCTTTCCGGCGAGTTCCACGTTCTGCTCGCCGAACTTTCCGGCAGTTCGATCATGACGCGGATGATGCGCGAGCTGACCCCACTCACCTGCCTGGCCATCCTGACCTTCGAGGCGCCGACGGCATCGGCCTGCCCCGACGACGAGCACATCCGCCTTATCGATGCCATCGAGGCGGGAGACACGCCGCTTGCCATGCGGGTGATGTCGGAACACCTGCATCACATCGAATCGTCCTTGAATCTCCAGCACGAGCAGGAAGCCGAACTGGACCTGGCGGAAGTCCTGTTCGGCTAGGCGTCGGCGCCACTTGGTGCAATCCGACCCAGATTTGTATCCAATCTGGTGAGCGATGCGCCTCGCTGGTGCTTTCGCCAGGCCGTGTCCGATGCGCCCGGCCGCCTCGGCAACGGCACGAAAAAATCGCCGTTCCCTGTATGGATTCGATCTTTTCCTGCATTGGATACAAAGTGGCATAGCGATTGCTTAAACATCGAACCCTCCCGCGCATGAACGTTCGATGCCTACCTCGCCCCTCGCACCCACTGCCCGCCGGCGCTCGACTGCGCACCTGCTTTCGTCGATCCCGCGCAACGCCTGCGGTGCCGCCGGATGTGGAGCGCCATCTACTGATCGATACGCGGCCTTCATTTGCGTTTGTCAGTTGAACAGGAGCATCCGATGACCGAGATCCCCGTTGTGGACCTGAGCACCAGTTTCGAAAGCGAAGCTGGATTCGATGCGTGCGCCAAGGCCATCGCCAAGGCTTGCGAAGACACCGGCTTCTTCGGCATCGTCGGGCACGCCGTGCCGCGTGAAGTGATCGCGGGCGCCATGTCGGCCGCCCGTGGCTTCTTCGCCCTTCCGCTGGAAGAGAAGCTCAAGGTCCAACGCGAGCGCCCGGAACTCAACCGCGCCTACATCACCTTCGGCACGGAGACGCTCGCGCGCCTCGCCGGCAACGAGACGCCGCCCGACTTCAAGGAGGTCTACACCGTGGGTCCGGACGTCTATCCAAAGGACGAATACCACACCTGCAAGGACGCCTTGCCGCATTGGGGCCCGAACCGCTGGCCGGACGCGCCAAGCGGTTTCAAGCCGGGGGTGCTGGCCTACTGGGACGCTATGCAGCGCCTGAAGATCCACCTGACGCACCTGTTTGCGCATGTGCTGGGCATCCCGCGCGCATATTTCCCCGATCGCATGGAGAAGAGTCCGGACCAGTTCCGCCTGATCCACTATCCGCCGTACGCAAAGGCCTGGGAACCCGGCCAGCTGCGCGCGGGGGAGCACACCGACCTGGGCCTGCTCACGATCGTCTACAGCGACAACAACACGATCGGCGGCCTGGAAGTCCGCAACAAGGACGGCAGCTGGGTAGCGGCCCCGGATTTCGAAGGCTTCATGGTCAACCTGGGCGACACCATGATGCGCTGGTGCAACGACCGCTGGAAGTCCACGCCGCACCGCGTGGTCAACCCGCCGTCGACCTCGGGCGCCGGCTCCGACCGCATCTCCCTGGCCTTCTTCGCCATTCCGGACTACGACACGACCATCGAATGCCTGCCGTCCTGCATTGATGAGAACCATCCTGCGCTGTACCCGCCCGTGACGATGGGTGACTACCGCGCTGCCCGTTTCGCGCGCACCGCCAACGCCTGACACCTCCCTCTTCCTACCCTTCCGGAGAACCCGAATGAAAGCTCTTTTCCGCCTGATCTCTTTTGCCCTCGTGGCGGCGCTCGTGTCGTTCAACGCCGCTGCGCAGACCAGGCCCAAGGTCAAGGTCGGCTACGCCAAGTGCGCGCAGTGCTTTTCGATGCTGCTGCTGCCCGAGTTCACCAAGAACGTCGAGGTGGAGATGATTCCGTTCAACAGCGCGAGCGACTCCCTGACCGCGCTGATGTCCAACGGCATCGATATCGCCCAGGTCACTTATCTCCACTACGTTACCGCCGTGGATCGCGGCCTGGATGTCGTGGCTGTCTCCGGCCACGTCAACGGCGGCTCGGACATGATCATGGGCAAGGACCTGGGCGTGAAGCCGGGTGACTGGGATGGTCTGAAGAAGCTGATCGCGGACTACAAGGCACAGGGCAAGCCCTTCCGCATCGCCACCTCGCGGGGCAGCGCGCAAGACCTGCACATGCGCGGCGAGATCGCTGCGCACGGCATCAATCCAAGCAGGGACGTGACCTTCATCAACGTGCCCAACCCGTCGGATCACGCAGCCGTGCTGGCTCGCAACGAGGTCGAGATGATCTGCATGGTGGAACCGTTCGCCTCCCAGGTTCGCCTGAGCGGCGCAGGCGTGTCCTTCGGTCAACCCTACAACCAGGCGGCCGGCAAGCTCACGGGCCTGATCGTCACCCGGGGCGACGTGATCAAGAACCGCCGTCAGGACGTGCAGGAAGTAGTGTCCGGCGTGACGCGCCTGGTGGAGCGCATCAAGACCGACCAGACTGGCTGGACCGACGCGATCGTCAAGTCCACGGGCCTCGACCGGAGCATCGCCAGCGAAGCGCTCAAGAACGTGTTTCCCGACAGCATGCTGTACCGGAAGAACGCCATCGCCATCGGAACCATGATGAAGGAACTGAAGTACACGACCGGCAGCAACGACGCCGAACTCGACAAGCGCCTGGAC
>CAIQMJ010000528.1 GCA_903872875.1 uncultured Variovorax sp. | reverse complement strand
CGGCATCGGCCTGCTCAACACCTTGCTGCGTGCGCAGCCATGGTGGGGTTTCGGTGGTGTCGCCTGCGATCTGGTGGTGCTCAACAGCGAGCCCGGCTCCTACCTGATGCCGCTGCAGCGCGAGATCGAGGCATTGCGCGCACGGGTCGGGCACGAGACGCGCAACAGCTTTCCGCGCAACGACGCCGCCGGCTTCTACCTGTTGCGCGACCAGGAAGTCGCGCCCACGGAAAAGGCCGCGCTGTCGAGCCTGGCCCGTGCGGTGTTCACGGCCGATGGCCGCGCACTCGAGATACAGGTGGCGGCGCTGCGCGACGCCGCGACCACGGCGGCAGGCCTTCCCGCCGAGCGCAGGAGGCCGATCGGCCCTTCGCCGCAGGCCGCCGTCAACCCGCGGCCGGCAACGGCGCCGCACGGCAGCTTCGACGCGCAGAGCGGTGAATTCCGCTTCGAGGTCGGCCTGGACCGCCGCACGCCGAAGCCCTGGGTGAACGTGATCGCGAATGCGTCCTTCGGCTTTCAGGTGTCGGAAGCCGGCACCGGCTACACCTGGTCGGTCAACAGCCGCATGCACCAGGTCACGCCGTGGTCGAACGACCCGGTGCAGGACCCGGCCTTCGAGCATTACCTGCTGCAGGATCTCGACACGCGCGCACTGCTGCCCCTGACGCCGGCAAGCCGTGGTGCGCAGGCGGTACGTCATCGCGTGCACCATGGGCAAGGCTATACGCGCTTCGAGTGCGAGCACGGTGGCCTGGTGCTTGAGACGGTGTTCTTCGCGGACCGGGACGATCGCATGAAGGTGGTCCGGGTCACGGTGCGCAACGAGGGCACGGGCGCCCGGCGGCTTCGCGCAGCCGCGATGGCCGAGTGGCAACTGGGCGCCGCGCGCGGCGACCGCCGCACGGTGCACACCTGGAAGAGCCCCGAACTGCCGGCCGTGTTCGGCCAGCAGCGCGAGTCGAGCGGCGGCTTCGGCGGCAGCACCGGCTTCGTGCAGCTAGCCGGCGTGGACGGGCCGTTGCAGTGGACCTGCGACCGCAGCGAATTCTTTGCCGGACGGGGCCGCATCGAGCTTCCCGACACATTCGGCGAGCGCGCCGGCAACGGGCTCGACGCGTGCGCGGCCGTGGCGGGCGAACTGCGGATCGCACCGGGGCAGCAGACCAGCTTCAGCTTCCTGCTCGGCCATGCGGACGATGCCGAAGCCGCGCAGCAACTGGCCCGCCGCTGGACGGGGCGTGACACCGCCGAGGCGCTGGCGCGGGCGCGCAGCTTCTGGGACGACCTGCTGGGCCGTGTGCAGGTCAGCACGCCCGACCCCCTGTTCGACGCGATGGTCAACCGCTGGCTGGTCTACCAGACGCTGGTCTGCCGGCTCTGGTCGAAGGCCGGCTTCTACCAGGCGGGTGGCGCGTTCGGCTTCCGTGACCAGTTGCAGGACGCGATGGCCTTTGCGCTGACCGATCCGGCGCGGCTGCGCGAGCAGATCCTGGTGAACGCCGCGCGCCAGTTCCCCGAGGGCGACGTGCAGCACTGGTGGCACATGCCGGGCGGTGCGGGCGTGCGCACGCATTTCTCGGACGACCTGTTGTGGCTGCCCTATGCGGCTGCCCACTACATCGACGTCACGGGCGACACGTCCTTGCTGGATGCCGACGTTCCATTCATCGACGGCCCGCCGATCCCGGCCGGGGCCGAGGATGCCTACTATCCGCCCCAGGTCAGCGACAGGAGTGCGAGCCTCTACGAACACGGCGCGCGTGCCATCGACCACAGCCTGGCCGTCGGCGCGCATGGCCTGCCGCTGATGGGCACCGGCGACTGGAACGACGGCATGAACCGCGTCGGACACGAGGGCCGCGGCGAATCGGTATGGCTGGCCTGGTTCCTCTGCAGCGTGGTCGAAGGCTATGCGCCATTGGCCGAGGGCCGCGGGGACACCGAGCGTGCCGCGCGCTGGCGCGCTTCACGCCAGGGCTGGATTGCCGCGCTCCATGACGCCGGTTGGGACGGCGCCTGGTTCCGCCGTGCCTTCTTCGACAACGGCGCGCCGCTGGGTTCCGCCGCCAACGACGAGTGCCGCATCGACCTCATTGCACAGGCCTGGTCGGTGCTGTCCGGCGCCTCGGATGCGGCGCACACGGCGCCGGCCATGGCATCGCTCAAGTCGATGCTGCATGACGACGCGGCGGGGCTGCTGCGCCTGCTCGACCCGCCGCTGGCGAATTCGGCCAACAGCCCGGGTTATATCCAGGCCTATCCGCGGGGCGTGCGCGAGAACGGTGGCCAGTACTCGCACGCCGGTGTGTGGGCGATGATGGCGCAGGCGCTGTCCGGCGACGTCGCTGCGGCATGGGACAGCTTCGAAGGCCTGAGCCCGGCCCATCGCGCGCAGCACCCGGTGCGCGGACCCGCCTACGAACTCGAGCCGTACGTGATGGCGGGCGACGTCTACAGCGCGGCACCGTACGTCGGCCGTGGCGGCTGGAGCTGGTACACCGGCTCGGCCGCATGGCTGCATCGTGCCGCGATCGAGACACTGCTCGGGCTGTCCGTGAAGGGTGATGTGTTGTCGTTGACGCCGCGCATACCGGCGCAGTGGCCGGGTTTCGAACTGCGCCTGCGCCTGGAAGGCAGGACGCTGACCCTGCGCTACGCGACTGGCGGAACTGCCGGCGCGATGGTGGCCGGGAGCGAGATCCGCTGGCGGGAACTGGCCGACGGCACGGTTCTGGACCTGTCCTGAACGCCTGCTGGCCCCGGCGTCAGGCGGCGCGCCGAGCGGGACGTCCGCACGGTGCGCGGGGGCGTCAGGCGCCGACGGGGGACGCGGCGACCAGATGCTCGGTCAGGAACCAGACCTGCAGCTCGTTCGTGCGCAGCACGTTGCTGACGAAGACATCGTTGCTGCCGTCGTCGCCAGCCTCGTCCACCGCCTTGGCTGCCTTCCGTGCCTCGATGATGATCAGTTCGTGTGCTTCCGCCAGCCGGCGGATCTGCACGGATGCCGGTTCTCGGCCGCGCGGCGGGCGCTTGATCTTCGTGGTTTCGGCGATGTCGGCCGCCATGGCGAGCGCGATGCCGCCGAGCAGCTGGATGCGTTCGGCCAGGATGTCGACGAGCAGCACCTGCGCTTCGAAGTGCTGGTCGTACATGAGATGCAGCTGATTGAACGTCGGGCCGACGACCTGCCAGTGGTGCTTCTTGTACATGTCACGCAGCGTGATCGTGTCTGCGAGGCATTGGTTGAGCAGCGCCACGCTGTCCTTGCAGACCTTTTCGGACAGGCCGTTGGGCAGCTTGACGATCTCGCCGAACTTCTGCGTCTCGTGGCTCTTCTGATCGAGATCCGGCGCCACCTCGCTGTTGGCGCTGTTCGGGCTGGCCGACTTGCTGGTTGCAGAAGTTGATTTCTTGCTGAGAGGGCCTGACGCCATGGAAAACTCCGTTGAATTGAGGATGGCGTTGTTCTAGTCCGCTTCCCTGCCCGTCGATGTAAGCAATGAGCCTGATCGGATCGGCCGGGGAAGTACAGCCCTTGCTGTTCTGCAGGACGTGGGTCGGATCGTGGGTCCTACGTGCGGGCGCTGCTGTGCCTGACGCCAGCGACGGCAGCGCGCATTGGAAATCGCATTGGCGGACGGGCTTGAAGCGAATGCGCTTCAGCCGGACCGCCGACCCTGCACCACCCCACGAAAAGCCCACGAAAGGAAATCATCATGAGCAAGGCTCCCCCCAAGAAGCACGATGCGGTCGATCTGCTGGATGCGGACCACATCAAGGTGAAGAAGCTGTTCCAGGAGTTCAACAAGCTGGCGGATGCCAAGGCACCTGCCGACGCCCGCAAGGCGCTGGCCGACCAGATCTGCATGGAACTCACCGTGCATGCGCAGATCGAGGAGGAGATCTTCTATCCGGCCGCACGGGCCGCCATCCATGACGATCCGCTGCTGGACGAAGCCACCGTCGAACATGCCAGCGCCAAGGAGCTGATCGCGCAGATCGAATCGATGGCGGCCGACGAGCCGTTGTTCGATGCGAAGGTCATCGTGCTCGGCGAGTACATCGACCATCACGTCACGGAGGAGCGCGAGGAGATGTTCGAGAAGGCGCGCAAGTCGAAGATGGACCTGATGGGCCTGCGCGATCAGCTTGCGGCTCGCAAAACCGAACTGATGGCGGAGCAGGACGCAACGGTCTGATGCGGTAAGGCCCGCCACGCGCCGGCGCTCCGGCTCTGGCTGCCCTGGCGGGCCTGTCTTCTCCCTGGTCTCACGTCTTGTGCGGCGAGCCGATCACTTCGGTTCCCCTGTCTTGAACAAGCCTCGCACATTGAGTGCGGCCAGGCAGACCTGAAGCGCGATCAAGGCATATGCGCTCGTGTGCACGCCCCAGACGACCCATAGCACATTGCTCAGGATGAAGATCCAGAAGCCGATGTTGCGCCGCCGTTGGGCGTTCGATGCGACGAGCCACGCCGCCGCCACGGATGCGGCGAAGGCAGGCCATTGGACGAGATCGAGGACTTCCAAGTTTCGCGGCCCCGCTCAGGCGCCGCGCTTTGCCACCGACGGATCGGCGGGTGCGGTGGAAGGTGGTGGCTGCGTATCGACTGTCAGTTCCGGTCCGTCGTTCGGACCGTTGGGCGCATTGCCGTCGGACTCCGCCTGCGTCTTTGCGGACTGCTTCATGGCCTTTTCGGCGGCGGACGCTTCCTGCTGAGGATTTTGCTCGCGCGAATCGTGTGTAGTTGCTTCGGTCGTCATGTCGAACGTCTTTCGTGAGTGCGGGATCTTTTTCAAGGGAAGGCCAGACGCTCGCGCGGCCATCGGCATGGCGCTGTCAGCAGAAGCCGCACATGTGCGCCATCGTCGTCATGCGGGGCGAATCGGAACCCTCCGCCTGCACCTCATCCGCAGGGCGCCTGGACGCCGCACCGTGGTCTTCGTCGAAAACAAAACGGCGTCAACTTCCTACAGCGGACCCTTGACACCGGCTTTAGCTTGGCGCTCCCCATCACGAGCACACCACCCAGGAAGCCGAAACCATGACCAAGAAACCCCCATCCCCATCTGCTTCCGAGATCGAAGCCGCGCACGCCGCCGCCAGGAACACGGACAGCGCGCCGGCACACCCGGCGCCCTTGGCTGCCGGCACAGGCGATCCGCCGACCCAGCGGGCGATCGACACCCAGAGCCTGGCGAGCGCGATGCCGGCCAACACCAACAAGCCGCTGGAACACGGCGAGGCCAACGCGTCCTCACCGCCGACGGGCCTGAGCGCCACGCCGCCGTCGCGCCTGCCGACCGGCAGCACGCTGTCGGAGGCCAACACGTCGCTCAAGACCGGCACCGTGGCCGACGAAGGCATCAATTCCACCATCGACACGCTGGACCGGGTGCGCGTGGATTCCACCGGCCAGCGCCTGACGACCAACCAGGGCGTGCCGGTCGCCGACAACCAGAACTCGCTCAAGGCCGGCGCGCGCGGTCCGGTGCTGCTCGAGGACTTCATCCTGCGCGAGAAGATCACGCATTTCGACCATGAGCGCATCCCCGAGCGCATCGTGCATGCGCGCGGCTCGGGCGCGCACGGCTACTTCGAGTGCTACGAGCCGATGACGCAGTACACCAAGGCGGCGCCCTTCAAGGAGGCTGGCAAGATCACGCCCGTCTTCGTGCGCTTCTCGACCGTGGCCGGCGAACGCGGCTCGAAGGACACCGCGCGCGACGTGCGCGGCTTCGCCGTCAAGTTCTACACCGACGAAGGCAACTGGGATCTGGTCGGCAACAACATGCCGGTGTTCTTCATCCAGGATGCGATCAAGTTCCCCGACCTGATCCATGCCGTCAAGCCCGAACCGCACCATGGCATGCCGCAGGCCGCCTCGGCGCACGACACCTTCTGGGACTTCGTTTCGCTGATGCCCGAGTCGACCCACATGCTGATGTGGCAGATGAGCGATCGCGCCATTCCGCGAAGCTACCGGATGATGCAGGGCTTCGGCGTGCACACTTTCCGGCTTGTCAACGACGCGGGCGAGTCGGTGTTCGTCAAGTTCCATTGGCAGCCCAAGCTGGGTACGCATTCGCTGGTCTGGGAGGAGGCGGTCAAGATCTCGGGCGCGGACCCGGACTTCCACCGCCGCGACCTGTGGGAAGCGATCGACGCGGGCGAGTACCCCGAATGGGAGCTGGGCCTTCAGATATTCACCGAAGAGCAGGCCGAGCAGTTCAGCTTCGACATCCTGGATGCGACCAAGCTCGTGCCCGAGGAACTGGTGCCCGTTCGCGTGGTCGGCCGCATGGTGCTCAACCGCAACCCCGACAACTTCTTTGCCGAGACGGAGCAGGTCGCGTTCTGCACGGCGCACATCGTGCCGGGCCTGGACTTCACGAACGACCCGCTGCTGGCCGGACGCATCCATTCGTACGTCGACACGCAGATCAGCCGGCTCGGCGGCCCCAACTTCCATGAGCTGCCGATCAATGCGCCGATCGCACCCGTGCACAACAACCAGCGCGACGGCATGCATCGCCAGGCGATCAACCGGGGCCGCGTCGCCTACGAGCCCAACTCGCTGGCCGGCGGCTGCCCGTTCCAGGCCGGCGCGGCGCAGGGCTTCGTGAGCGTCGCCAAGCGGATCGATGCCAAGGAGTCGAGCGACAAGGTCCGCATCAAGCCGGAGAAGTTCGCCGACCACTACACGCAGGCGAGCTTGTTCTTCGAGAGCCAGACGGAGGTCGAGAAAGCGCATATCGCCAATGCCTTCCGCTTCGAGTTGTCGAAGGTCACCGTGCCGGCCATCCGCGAGCGCGTGGTTGCCGGTCTCGCCAACGCGTCGCCGGCATTGGCCGCGCGCGTGGCAGCGGACCTCGGCATGCCGATGCCATTGCCTCTGCCGAAGGCGCTCGAGAACCCGGCGGTGCCCGAAGTCGATGTGTCTCCCGCGCTTTCGCTGCTGGCCCGCCCGGGCGATGGCGGCATCCGCACCCGAAAGGTCGCGATCCTGATCGCCAACGGCGTGGAAGGCGCCTCGCTCGGCAAGCTCGTGACCGCGCTGGTGGCCGCCGGTGCGGTGCCGCGCCTCGTCGGCGCACGGCTGGGTACCTGCATCGGCGCGGGCGGCGAGAAGTTCGAGGCGGATGCCACGATGGAGAACAGCCCCGGCTTCCTGTTCGACGCCCTCGTGCTGCCGGACGGCAAGGACGCGCTGGAAGCGCTCGACGCCGATGCGCACACCCTGGAGTTCCTGCGTGCGCAGTACTGGCACTGCAAGACGATCCTGGCCTTCGGCGCATCGCAGGCACTGCTCGCCGAAGCGCAGATCCCGTTGACGCTGCCAGACGGCGGCGCGGACACCGGCCTGATCCTCGCGGACGCAGCAGATGCGGACGACGCGATTGCCGACTTCATCTCCGCCATGGGCATGCATCGTCACTTCGCGCGGGAGAACGATCCACCGATCGTGTGAGCGCCTGGCCGGCGCCCGGCCGGCTCTCAGCTCGGGGAGAAGGGGATGCAGGCGCCGGCCCACGGCCTGCATCAGTTCGAGCTCCTCGTCGGCCAGGCCGTGCTCCTCGCAGAGCGTCACATAGCCCGGCGCCCTTTCAAGGTCCCGTCCCTCGCCGGCCGGTTGCTGCGCAAGGAACTCCACATATCGCCTGTCGACGTCGTGCTCCCAGGCCGTACCGGCTGCCAGCAGTTGCGCGTCCTGCTCCGGCGTCGTGCTGCCGGGCACGGCGCTGGGGTACGGCGCAAGGTCGATACCGGCACGGCGCAGGATCTGCTCCTTGCGGAAACAGGAGAGGGGGAGTTCGGCATGCGACGGCACGAGGAGTAGATCCATCGCTGCCGATCCAGTCTTGCACGGCATGACCGCAAGAAGGGTGGGAATTCCTACAGCGCCGGGCCGTCCGCGGTCCTAGCTTCATGCCCCATGAAGACCGATCGAAGCCGCCAGACGCCGCTCGCATTGCCGGGCGCCATCCAACGCCCGGCGAGGCAGCGACCCAAGGCCGCGTCGCAGTCGCTGCGCAAGCCGGTGCTGATCGATTACCAGAGCTGGATGGCACTCACGGCCGGCGTCGCGCGGGCCGCTGCCGCTGCCGCTGCGGACCGGAAATGCTGAGGGGCATGGCGTGCGGATCGCCACCTACAACGTCAACGATGTCCGCAAGCGCATCGCGCCGCTGCGTGCCTGGCTCGACGTCACCGCGCCCGATGTCGTCTGCCTGCAGGAACTCAAGTGCACGCAGGCCGAGTTTCCGTACGACGCGGTGCGCGCCATGGGCTACGAGGCACTGGTGCATGGTCAGAAAAGCTGGAACGGCGTGGCGATCCTGGCGCGCGGGCAGCGGCCGATCGAAGTCCGGCGGATGGTGCCCGGGCTCGCACCCGACAGGCAGGCCCGCTACCTGGAAGCAGCGGTGCAGGGCGTGCTGATCGGCTGCCTCTACATGCCGAACGGCAATCCACAGCCCGGTCCCAAGTTCGCCTACAAGCTCGAATGGTTCGAGCGCTTCAATGCGCACGCCGCCACGCTGCTCGCCTCGGGCCATCCCGTCGTGCTCGCTGGCGACTACAACGTGGTGCCGACGGATGCGGACATCTACGCCACCAGATCCTGGAAGGACAACGCGCTGCTGCAACCCGCGCCGCGGGCCGCATATGCCGAGCTGCTGCATTCCGGATGGGTCGATGCATTGGCCGTCCGGTCGGCGGACAGGCCCACCTATACCTTCTGGAGCTATCTACGCGAACGCTGGCCGCGCGATGCCGGCCTGCGCATCGACCACCTGCTGCTGAGCCCTTCCGTGGCGCCCCGACTGCACGATGCGGGGGTGGACCGGGCGGTGCGAGGGCTCGAAGGTGCGAGCGACCACGCACCGGTGTGGATCGTGCTGCGATAGTCCGGCGGTGTGTCGCCCGCCTGCTACCCGCGGCTTGGCCGCCGGAAGGCCGAGAGATCGGCGCCGCCCGGACGGCCCAGCAACTGCGCGGCGATGGCCTCGCCCAGTCCGGCCGAATGCTTGAAGCCGTGACCCGAGCAGGCCGAAGCGATCCACACGTTCGGTGCGTCGGGCAGCGTGTCGACCACGAAATGCCGGTCGGGTGTGACGGTGTACATGCAGGCGCGCGTCTGCAGCGCACGCGGCGCAACCTGCGGGAAGCGGCCGGCCACGCGGCTGGCGTACATGGCGGAGGCCTCGTCGGCGCCGACCTCGCGCCGCAACGTGCCGGGCGTGGTGGTGACGGCGTACTGCTCGGTCGCGACTTTGAGCGCCGGCCGCGCCGGATCGGCCGACGGGAAGCCGTACATGTAGTCTTCCTGTGCGTCGCCGTACATCCAGATGAAGATCGGCAGCCGGCCGGGCGCGAAGTCGGCAGCTGCGCCGGGCGCATCGAACCAGTACATCACCTGCCGGTAGACCTCGAAGTCCGGCTGCCAGGCCGCGCGGGCCGGCGCACCGAGAAAGTCGGGCAGCCACGGGCCGGCCGCGACCACCACCTGCGTCGCGCTGTAGCGCGCGGTGTCGGTCTGAACCGCCACCGCGCCGCCGTGCCCGGGGTCTTCCACAGCGTCGACGCGTTCGCCGACATGCACCTCCGCGCCGAGCGCGCGCGCCACGTCGAGCTGCGCAGCGATGGCTTCCTCCGGCCGCACGAAGCCGGCCTCGGGCTCGAAATAGCCGATCTCGTCGCCCTGCAGCGCGAACTGTGGATAGCGCGCGCGGATGCCTGCCGCGTCGAGCACCTCGTGTCGGATGCCGTAGCGCTCGGCGCAGGCGATGGTGCGGCGCAGGAAATCGGGCTTGCCATGGTGGTTGGCGGCGCTGTCGCGCGGCGCGAGTACCAGGCCGCCGGTCTGCGTCAGCAGCGTGCGGCCGGTGCGTGCCTCGAGTTCGCGCCAGATCGCGTGCGAGCGCTGCACCAGCGGCACGTAGCTGTCGCCTTCGCCGATCGCCAGCCGCGTGATGCGCGACTCGCCATGCGACGAGCCGCGATCGTGCGGCGGCGCAAAGCGGTCGATGCCGAGCACGCGCGCACCGCGCAGCGCGAGCTGGCACAGCGTCGCGGCGCCGACAGCGCCGAGGCCGACGACGATCGCGTCGTAGTGCCTGCCCGACTGCGTGGCATGGCCCGTGACGGCCATCACGCCAGGCCGAGGTCGAGTGGCAGGAACGCGTCCTTCACCTCGATCGGCGTGGGTATCAGCCTGAGTTGGGCGAAGGCGTCGGCCAGGCCTTGCTGCTCGCGCGCGATCTCGGGCGTGAGTGCGACCACGCCGTACTGGCGGCGCTCGGTCGCCAGCGCCAGCACCTTGGGTTCCACCTTGAGCTGCGGTGACAGCAGCGCCACCACGTCCTTCGGATTGCCCTGCGCCCACTGGTTGGTCTTCTTCAGTTCGCTGAACACAGTGCGCAGCGTGGCCTGGTTGGCCTGCGCGTAGCCTGGCTGTGCAAAGTGATAGGTGCGATTGCCGCTCAGGCCGGTGCCGTCGAACAGCAGGCGCGAATCGGTGGCGATCTGCGCGCCCGCGAGGAACGGGTCCCACAGGCCGAGCGCCGCCACGCTGCCCGACTGGTAGGCCGCGACGCTGTCGGACGCGGTGACGATGTAGACCGGGTCGATGTCCTCGTAGCGCAGCCCGGCGGCCTGCAGCGCCTTGATCAGCACATATTGCGTGTTGTAGCCGCGGCCCGTGACCACCTTCTTGCCCTTGAGGTCGGCCACGCTGCGGATCGGCGATTCCTTCGGCACCAGGAAGCCGACACCGCCGGGGTAGGGGCTCTCGGCCGCGAGGTAGACCAGGCCCTTGCCGCTGGCCTGCTGGAAGACGCCGATGCCGTCGGACGCATGGCCGAAGTCGATCGCGTTGGCCGCGAGCGCTTCCGACAGCTGGCCGCCGCCGAGGAACTCATGCCACTCGACCGTCACGCCGCTCGGCGCAAGCGCCTTCTCGAGTGCGCCGGTGCCCTTCAGGATGTTGAGCGTGTTGAACTTCTGGTAGCCGATGCGCAGCCTCTTCGACGGTGTCGATGCCTGCGACCACGAGGGCGCGGCGATGGCGGCGGCGAAGGCGCCCGCACCGGCCTGGAGCAGTGTGCGGCGGCGCAGGGAGGGAATGGAATTCAGGGACATCGAGGACCAGCTGTAGGGAGGAGGAAAGCGCGCAAGCGTAGGCAGACGTCGCACGCCTGACCACGAAGCATTCGTCATGTGCTCATGCTGAAACTGGCTATCGCGATGCCGCCGGGACGGCTGTCCATGCCCTGTCGCGAGGTCAAAGCCCGACCGATGCCTTTGGCGCCTTGCCCTTGCCCGGCGCGCTCCATTTCAGATCCCGCAGTTCGCGCTCGAACATCATCGAGAGCACTTCCGCGACATGCGACAACGGCGCGTCCTTGAGGCGGATGATGCCCAGCGTGAGCCTGGGCATCGCGACTGGCACGGGCACCCGCCGGACCAGCTCGCCGTAGACCGGCATGCCGAGCATCAGGACCGGACAGAGGAACAGCGTGTCGGTTTGCGTGAGGATGCTCCAGGTCGCCGCGAAGGTATTGGTCCGGATCAGCTGCCTTTCCACGTCGACGCCGTGCTTGCGGAGGAATTCGTGAACGGTGGACGCGTCCTGCGACGGATGTACCAGCCAATCGCATGCGAGCAGCGAGGCCCACGTCTTGCTGTCCTGTTTCGGATGCCCCGGCCGGCATGCAACCATCATTTCGAGTTCGCCGATCGGCTTCAGGCTCAGGTCGTTCGGCAGGCGCGGCGCTGCTGGGCTTGCCGGGTCTTGCCGTGCCGATGGGCGAGGTGGAAGGAATGCCCAGCGGCGTGCAACTGATGGGCGGGCGGTTCCAGGAGGCTCGATTGCTCGCGGCCGGCGAGGCGCTGGCGCTGCGCACCGGAACGCCGTCCCCGATCGATCCACGCTGAGCGTCCGGCACTCCGTTATGCGCGCAACGAGCAAGCCAGCACGTTTTTCTTCGTTCCCCGGCCGAACGCGAAGTCGAAGAATCCGCAGCTTCCCGTTTCTCCGGAGTGCTTCCCATGCTGCGCCATCAATTTCTTCGCCTCGCGGCGGCCTTCCTGCTGGTCCCCGCCATCGCTTCTGCCGCGCCGGCGACGGGTGAGCCCGTCTGGTTCGGCGTCAGCGGCCCGCTGACCGGACAGAACGCCCAGTACGGCGCGCAGTGGAAGGCCGGCTTCGACCTGGCAGTCGAGCAGATCAATGCCAACGGCGGCATCCAGGGCCGGCCGTTGTCCTATGTGTTCGAGGACAGCCAGAGCGATCCGCGCCAGGCGGTGGCGCTGGCGCAGAAGTTCGTCGGCGACAAGCGCATCCGCATCGAGCTGGGCGACTTCTCGAGCCCGGCGTCGATGGCCGCGTCGCCCATCTACCAGCGCGCCGGGCTCGTGCAACTCGGCTTCACCAACTCGCACCCGGAGTTCACCAAGGGCGGCGACTTCATCTGGAGTCCGTCGATCAGCCAGGCCGACGCGCAGCCGCTGCTGGCCGACCTGGCGGTGACGACGCTCGGCTTCAAGCGGGTGGCGGTGCTGTTCCTGAACACCGACTGGGGCCGCACCAGCCGTGACGTGTTCGTGAAGGCGGCCGAGGCGCGCGGCGCGCAGGTGGTCGTCGCCGAGGGCTATCAGCCCGACGAGAAGGACTTCCGCTCGACCCTGGTGCGCGTGCGCGACGCCAACCCCGACGGGCTGGTGCTGATCTCCTACTACCCCGACGGCGCGCTGATCGCGGGGCAGGTGCGCAACGTCGGCCTGAAGCAGCCGATCGCGGCCAGCGGCTCTGTCTATTCGCCCAAGTTCATCGAACTCGGCGGCGGCGCGGTCGACGGCATCCACACCAACACCGCTTTCTTCCCCGAAGAGCCACGCGCCGAGGTGCAGGAATTCGTCACACGCTTCCGCGCCAGGTACGGCAAGGAGCCGGATGCATTCAATGCGTACGCCTACGACGCCGTCGTGTACGCCGCCGCCGCGCTGAACCACGCGGGCCCGGATGCCGACCGACGGGCCGTCCGCGACGCGTTCTACAAGATCCACGATCTGCCCAGCGTCATCTTCGGCAAGGCCAACTTCGACCCACAGACACGTCGCGTGATCGGCGTGAAGAGCGTGAATCTGGTCGTGACCGGCGGCAAGTGGACCGTCGCACCGGCAGCCTCCAAGGCCTCGGTCGCGTCCTCGCGCTGAGCATGGACTTCTCGTTCACATCGTTCTTCGACTACACAGTCAACGGCCTGATCATCGGCAACATCTATGCGTTGCTGGCGGTCGGGCTGGCGCTGATCTTCGGCGTCTCGCACCTCATCAATTTCGCGCACGGATCGGTCTACACCGTGGGCGCCTACATCGGCTGGGCGGCCATCACCTTCCTGCACACGCCGCTGCCGGTCACCATCCTGCTGGTCGTGCTCGGCACCGGCGCGCTGGGCATGCTGATCGAGCGCGTCGGGCTGCGGCCGCTGCAGGGCGCGGCGCGCATCGCACCGCTGCTGGCCACCATCGGCATCAGCTTCGTGCTCGACATCGTCGTGCAACTCGTCGCCAGCCCCGACCCGCGCGCGCTGCCCACGCAGCTGCCCGACTGGCGGCTGCAGGTCGGCACCGGCACCATCGGCGCGCTCGACCTGCTGATCGCCGGCATCGGCCTCGTCAGTGCGGCGCTGCTGTTCGGCTTTTTGCGCTTCACGCGCCTCGGGTGGGCGGTGCGCGCGACCGCGCAGGACCGCGACGCGGCGCAGCAGATGGGCGTCGACGTGAACCGCGTCAACCAGAGCGTGTTCGCGATCGCGTCCGCGCTCGGCGGGCTGGCCGGCCTGCTGGTGGGCATGTACTACAACAACATCAGCCCGGCGATGAGCTTCCAGGCGACGTTGAAGGGCGTGGTCGCGACGGTGGTCGGCGGCGTCGGCAGCGTGCCGGGCGCGATCCTCGGCAGCATGCTGCTCGGCCTGATCGAGAGCTATGGTGTGGCGCTGTTCGGCACGCCCTACCGCAACCTGTTCGCCTTCGCGCTGCTGCTGGCGATCCTCCTGTGGAAGCCCAACGGCCTGCTGGGCCGGCGCCGCGCGCTGCCGCCCGAGCCGCTGACCGGCACCTTCATCGCGCCGAGCAAGCCGTGGCGTGTGCCGCCCTGGGTGCTGGCCGCGCTGTTCGCGGTGGCCGCGGTGCTGCCGCTGTTCGACCCTTCGCCGTACCTGCTGCAGACGCTGACCAACGCGTGGCTCTATGCCTCGCTGGCGCTCGGCCTCACGCTGGTCGCGGGCACGATCGGACAGATCTCGCTCGGCCACGCGGGGCTGCTGGCCATCGGTGCCTATGCCTCGTCGCTGCTCGTGCTCGACCTGCACCTGCCGGTGGGCACGAGCATCGTGCTGGCCGGCGTGTTGACCTCGGTGATCGGCACGGCGCTGATCTTTCCGGCGTTCCGGCTGCGCGGGCACTACGTGTCGATCGCGACGCTGGGCATCGGCGAGATCGTGGCGCTGACCATCCTCAACTGGGAAAGCCTCACGCACGGGCCGATCGGCGTGTCGGGCATCCCGCCGCTGTCACTGTTCGGCCAGGATGCATCGTCGAACCAGGCCTTCTACTGGGCCGCGCTCGGCGCGATGGTGCTGCTCGCGCTGCTCCAGTGGCGGCTGCTGCGCTCGCACCTGGGCCGCACCTTCCGCGCGGTGCGCGAGGACGAGGTGGCCGCGCGGGCCTATGGCGTGCATCCCGACCGCTATAAGGCGCTGGCCTTCGGCTTCGGCGGCTTCGCCGCGGGCATCAGCGGTGCCTTCACCGCTCACCTGTACTCGTACATCAACCACGAGACCTTCACCTCGCAGATCTCGATCCTCGCGCTGACGATGGTGATCCTGGGCGGGCTCGGGAACATCAGCGGCGCGCTGCTCGGCGCGGTCGCGCTGGTCAGCCTGCCCGAGCTGTTCCGCGTGACGACCGAGTACCGGATGCTGATCTACGGCGTCGCGCTGCTGCTGCTGATCCGCTTCAGGCCGCAGGGCCTGCTGGGCACGGTGTGAACCTGCCACCGAAGAACACGACATCGACGAAAAGGACATCACCATGAGCAACCTGAACGACTACCTCGCCGAGAAGCGTGCCGCCGTGCTGGCGCGCACCGCAGCCGTCGAGGCCGGCACCGCGCAGGCCGCGGAGCTGCGCGCCAACGTGCGCGTCGAAGGGCGCAGCGGCTTGCGGCGCCTGCGCATCCGCGAACACCAGGTCATCAGCGACAGCCCGCCGGACTTCGCCGGCTACAACCTCGGGCCGAGTTCGCCCGAGCTGCAGCTCGGCGTGCTCGGCACCTGCGTGAGCCATATCTTCCTGATTCAGGCGGCGCAGTTGCAGGTGCCGCTCGAGAGCCTGGAGGTCGAAGTCACCGGCGTGATCGACCCGCGCGCCGGCAAGCCAGGCCACGAGGCCACGCCGATCTGGCCGCACAGGATCGCCTACACGGTGCACATCGACTCGCCCGCCTCGCGCGAAGATATCGATGCGCTGTTCGAGGCGGTGGAGCGCAACTGCCCGATCCTCAACCTGCTGCGCAATCCGCAGACCATCGGTGCGCAGGTCGTGCTGGTCAACTCGAAGGCCACCAGCGCGAATGCTCCGGAGGCACGGGATGTCCAGGCTGCTTGAAGTCACCGGCCTCACGCGCCGCTTCGGCGGGCTGACCGCGGTCGACGGCGTCGACCTGGCGCTGGCACAGGGCGAACTGGTCAGCGTGATCGGGCCGAACGGCGCTGGCAAGACCACCTTCTTCAACCTCGTCACCGGCCTCGACCGGCCCGACGGCGGCCAGGTGCTGTTCGACGGCGAGGACATCACCGGCCGGCCCGCGGAACAGCTCGCGCAGCGCGGCCTGGCGCGCACTTTCCAGCACGGCCGGGTGTTCGCGAACCTCAGCGTGCTCGACAACGTGCTGGTCGGCGCCCACACGCGATTGCGTGCCGTGCGACCGCGTGCCGGCGGCATCCCCGGCGCGGGCGCGCTGGCCGAGCTGGCGCTGGCGCTGCTGCAGCCGCCCGCCGTGACGCGAGAGGAGCGGCAACTGCGCGACGAGGCGCTCGAGATCATTGCGCTGTTCGGCGAGCGGCTGGCACCGCGCGTCGACCATCCGGCGTACAGCCTGTCGTATGCCAACCGGCGGCGTGTCGAGATCGCCCGGGCGCTGGCCTTGCGCCCGCGGCTGCTCCTGCTCGACGAGCCCACGGCCGGCATGAACGAAAGCGAGACGGTCGAGATGCTGGAAATCATCCGCACGCTGAAGTCGCGCGGCCAGAGCATCCTGCTGATCGAGCACAAGCTCGACCTCGTGATGCAGCTGTCGGACCGCGTGGTCGTGCTCGACGACGGCCGCAAGATCGCCGAGGGCCTGCCTGGCGACGTGCGCAACGACCCGGGCGTGATCGAGGCCTACCTCGGCCATCGCCAGGTCGGCGAGGCGGAGCGCACGGAGGCGGTTGCATGAGTTCTCTCTCGACGGTTGCGCGCATCGGCTTGCCGCCCGCGGCTGAATGGACGCTGGACGACGAGCTGCCGGCGGAGCATGCACGCGCGCCGGGGCCGACCGCGGGCGAGGGTGCCCGCAACGACGTGCTGCTGTCGATGCGCGGCATCAACAGCTTCTACGGCCTCGTGCAGGCGCACTTCGACCTCGACATCGAGGTGCGCCGCGGCCAGATCGTGAGCCTGCTCGGCGGCAATGCGAGCGGCAAGTCGACCACCATGAAGGTGGTGCTCGGCCTGCTCAAGCCGCGCTCGGGCGAAGTGCATTTCGACGGCAAGCCGATCACCGGCCTGCCGACGCCGCAGGTGATCCGCCGCGGCATCGGCTCGGTGCCCGAGGCGCGCCGCCTGTTCCCCGCGATGACGGTGCGCGAGAACCTGTTGATGGGCGCCTATGCACGTCGAGATCGCGACGCCGTCGCGCAGGACCTCGAGCACATGCTGGAACTCTTTCCGCGCGTGGCCGAGCGCCTGGGGTTCCAGGCCGGGACGCTGTCGGGCGGCGAGCAGCAGATGGTCGCCATGGCGCGTGCGCTGATGGGCCGGCCCAAGCTGCTGTGCATGGACGAGCCCACCATGGGGCTGTCGCCGCTCTACGTCGACAAGGTGCTCGAACTCATCTCGCGCATCAATGCGCAGGGCGTGTCGGTCTTCATGGTCGAGCAGAACGCGAGCCTCGCGCTGCAGATCGCGCACCACGGCTACGTGCTGCAGACCGGCCGCATCGTGCTCAGCGGACCTGCGAAGACCTTGCTGGCCGACAGCCGCATCCGCGACGCCTACCTCGGCGGCAGCGATGCCGCGCGCACTGCTTCATGACGTCCGCCGACGTCCATCCGCTTCCCATCGAAAAGAGAACCCCGTGACCCTGACCCTCGATCACATCGTGATCGCCGTGAACGACCTCGACCGTGCCGTCGCCGACTACACGGCGCTCGGCTTCAACGTGCTGCGCGGCGGTGCCCATCCGGGCCGCACCACGCACAACGCGCTGGTGGTGTTCGGCGACGGCAGCTACTTCGAGCTGATCGCCTGGACCGCGCCCGCG
>CAIQMJ010000527.1 GCA_903872875.1 uncultured Variovorax sp. | reverse complement strand
CTGCACTGCAACAGAACTGTCACGTTGCATTTCTACACTTTGTCATGTCTTCCATCGCGCTGAACGGCGCCGCCAAATCCTGGGGCGACAGCATTGCGCTCCACGCCATCGATCTGCAGATCCAGTCGGGCACCTTCTGCGTGCTGCTCGGGCCGTCGGGCTGCGGCAAGTCGACCACCCTGCGCATCATTGCCGGACTGGAAAACGCCAGCGCGGGCCGGGTGTTGATCGACGGCCGCGACGTGACTGAGCTTCCTCCCGCACAGCGCGGCATCGCCATGGTGTTCCAGAACTACGCGCTGTTTCCGCACCTGAGCGTCGCCGAGAACATCACCTTTGGCCTGTCCGTGCGCAAGGTGCCGGCGGCCGAAAGCGCAAAACGACTGAAGGAAGCCGCGGCGCTCCTCGGCCTCGGCGCGCTGCTCGAACGCCGGCCCGGCCAGCTCTCCGGCGGCCAGCAGCAACGCGTCGCGCTCGGCCGCGCGCTGGTAGCGCAGGCGCGGGTCTGCCTGATGGACGAGCCGCTGTCCAACCTCGACGCCCAGTTGCGCCAGGAAATGCGTCGCGAGTTGCGCGACCTGCAACAGCAACTCGGGCTGACCGTGGTCTACGTGACGCACGACCAGACCGAGGCGATGAGCATGGGCGACCAGGTCGTCCTGCTGAACCAGGGCCGCATCGAGCAGGCCGGCACGCCGCGCGACCTGTATGCGCGGCCCGCCACCACCTTCGCGGCACGCTTCATCGGCACGCCGCCCATGAACCTGGTCGCGCTCGACCACGGTCGCATCGCCGGCAGCGACGTCGCCACGGGACTGTCCGCCGCCACGCTGGGCGTGCGCCCCGAGGCGATCACGCTCGACCCGCAAGGCATCCCGGCGGTCGTGCGCAGCGTCGAATACCTGGGCGCCGACCTCGCGATGCGCTGCAGCGTCGGCAGCCAGATGCTGCTGGTGCGCGCCGCCGGCCAGCACATCGCTGCGCCGGGCGACCACGTCGGCCTGCGCTGGGCCGCGCACGATGCGCATGGCTTCGATACCGAAGGCCGCCGCGTCGTCCACTGACTGACTGCGATCCCGAATTTCCCCTCCCGAAGAGAAGTCCCTCCCATGCAACGCAAACGCTTCATCCATATCCTGGCTGCGCAACTGGTGGCCGCCAGCGCCACCATCGCCGGCCTGCCCGGCCTCGCCCAGGCGCAAACGCAGACGCCGGTCGACCTGCAGTTCTATTACCCGGTCGCCGTCGGCGGCCCGATCGCCAAGACGATCGACGGTTTCGCGGCCGGCTTCATGAAGGAAAATCCCGGCATCAAGGTCAGCCCGATCTATGCCGGCACCTATCAGGAAACCATCGTCAAGGCGCTGACTGCGCACAAGTCCGGCACGCCGCCGGTTACTTCGGTGCTGTTGTCGACCGACATGTTCACGCTGATCGACGAAGACGCGATCGTCCCTTTCGACGACTTCGTGAAGACGCCGGAAGACAAGGCCTGGCTCAACGGCTTCTACAAGGCCTTCATGGCGAACAGCCAGACCGGCGGCAAGACCTGGGGCATTCCGTTCCAGCGCTCGACCGTGGTCATGTACTGGAACAAGGAACTGTTCAAGGAAGCCGGCCTCGACCCGAACAAGCCGCCGACGAACTGGGCCGAGCTCAAGGACGCTGCCGCCAAGCTGACGAAGAAGGACGCGAGCGGCAAGGTCGTGCAGTACGGCGTGCAGATTCCGTCGAGCGGCTTTCCGTACTGGCTGTTCCAGACGCTGACGACGCCGAACGACACGCTCCTCGCGAACGAGGCCGGCACGCAGGTGAAGTTCGATGATCCGAAGGTGATCGACGCGCTGCAGTTCTGGGTCGACCTGGGCAAGTCCGGTGTGCATCCGGCCGGCGTCGTCGAATGGGGCACCACGCCCAAGGACTTCTTCGAGAAGAAGGCCGCGATCATCTACACGACCACCGGCAACCTGACCAACATCAAGGCCAATGCGAAGTTCGACTTCGGCGTCGGCATGATCCCGGGCAACAAGCGCAAGGGCTCGCCGACCGGCGGCGGCAATTTCTACATCTTCAAGAAGTCGACGCCGGCACAGCAGGAAGCGGCCTTCAAGTTCGCCAAGTGGATCACGCAGCCCGAGCGCGCGGCGCAATGGAGCATGGACACCGGCTACGTCGCCGTGTCACCGGCCGCCTATGAAACAGACACGCTCAAGAAGTACGGCAACGATTTCCCCGCTGCGCTCGTGGCGCGCGACCAGTTGCCCGTGTCGGTCGCGGAATTCTCGACGCACGACAACCAGCGCGTGACCAAGGCGCTGAACGACGGCCTGCAGGCCGCGCTGACCGGCACCAAGCCGGCGGCCCAGGCGATGCAGGACGCGCAACGCGAGGCCGATCGCATCCTGCGCAGCTACAAGTGACCAGCCGCCGCTGAAATGAAAGGTCGAAGTGCGAGCCAGGCGTGGCTGCTGTTGCTGCCTGCACTGCTCATCCTGCTGGCCTTCACGCACTGGCCGGCGCTCGCAACGCTGATCCACAGCTTCCAGTCGACGCCCAAGGGCGGCCGGCCGCCGTTGTGGGTCGGCCTGGAGAACTACCAGGTCATGCTCGACGACCCGGTGTTCTGGCGGGCCGCCATCAACAACCTGTGGTTCGCAGCAGCGACGATTCCGCTGTCGATCGGCCTCGCGCTGGCGATGGCGCTGTGGGTCAACGAACGCATTCGCGGGCGGACCTTCCTGCGCATGGCGTACTTCACGCCCACCGTGCTGCCGATGATCGCGGTCGCGAACATCTGGCTGTTCTTCTACACGCCGCAGTACGGCCTGCTCGAACAGGTCTCGGGCCTGTTCGGCCTGCCCTCGCACAACTGGCTCGGTGACCCGCGCACCGCCCTGGCCTGCGTGACGCTGGTCGCGGTGTGGAAGGAAGCCGGCTTCTTCATGATCTTCTACCTGGCCGCGCTGCAGTCGCTCAATCCGAGCCTGCGCGAAGCGGCGGCCATCGAAGGTGCGTCGCGCTGGTTCTTCTTCCGGCGAGTGCAGTGGCCGCTCTTGATGCCGACCACGCTCTTCGTGCTGATCAACTGCGTGATCAACGCCTTCCGCATGGTCGACCATCTGTTCGTGCTGACGCGCGGCGGGCCGGACAACGCCTCCACGCTGCTGCTCTATCACCTGTACGAGGTCGGCTTCAAGTTCTGGGACACCGGCTACGCATCGGCCATCACGGTCGTGCTGATCGCGGCGCTGGTGGGCGTCACCCTGTTGCAGTTCTTCGTTCTCGATCGCAAGGTGCACTACCAGTGAGCTCACGACGCATCGCCTACAACGCGCCGACCTGGATCGACACGGCAGCCGCCTGGCTGCTGGCACTGTTGTGGATTCTTCCGCTGGTCTACACGCTGTGGACCGCATTCCATCCGTCCGAGTACGCGGCACGGCTCGCGCTCGGCGCACCGCTGACGCTCGACAACTTCGCGCGCGCCTGGGACGCCGCGCCCTTCGCGCGCTACTTCTTCAACACGACCGTGCTGGTCGCGATGATCCTGGCGGCCCAGCTCGTGCTGAGCACACTCGCCGCCTATGCGTTCGCGCGCTACGAATTCCCCGGCCGGAACATCGCCTTCGCGCTGGTCCTGGTACAGCTCACCGTGATGCCCGACCTGCTGCTGGTCGAGAACTACCGGACGATGGCGCAGCTCGGCCTGGTCGATTCGCTGCTCGCCATCGGGCTTCCCTATTTCGCATCGGCGCTCGCCATCTTCCTGCTGCGCCAGACCTTCCTCGGCATTCCGAAGGAGCTGGATGAAGCCGCCCGCATGGAAGGCGCCAGCGCGATGCAGATCCTCTGCCGCGTCTACGTACCGCTGGCGCGCCCTATCTACGTGGCCTTCGGCCTGGTGTCGGTGAGCTACCACTGGAACAACTTCCTGTGGCCGCTGATCGTCACGAACAGCGTGAATGCGCGCCCGCTGACGGTCGGGCTGCAGGTGTTTTCCTCGGTCGACCAGGGCATCGACTGGTCGATCATCACGGCAGCCACGCTGATGACTTCGGCTCCGCTGCTGGTCGCCTTTCTTCTCTTTCAGCGCCAGTTCGTCCAGAGCTTCATGCGCGCGGGGATCAAGTGACCTGGTGATCTGGCAGGTGCATTCGCCTGACGCCTGCATCGAAGATCGCATATGCAAGCGCACTATTGTTTCTTCTTGCGGCGGGACGCATCGCGAACAATCGTTCGCGCATGACCCACACCATCTCTCCATCTTCCGTCCTGGCCCATCCATGGGGTGCGCCTCCCAGCCCTCGCTACGAGGCTTTGGCCGCACCGCTGCGTCCGGTTTTCGCACGCATTCGCGAGGGCGCGGTCGACCGCGATCTGACCCGCCGCCTGCCGCACCAGGAGATCGGCTGGTTGCGCGAAGCGGGCTTGCCGCGCATACGTCTTCCGCGAGAGTTTGGCGGACGGGGCGCGACGCTCACCGAGCTCTTCGGTCTCCTGGTCGAACTGGGCACCGCCGACACCAACGTGGTCAATGCGCTGCGTGCGCATCTGGGCTTCGTCGAGGACGTATTGAACTCGCGCGAGCAGAGCTGGCGATCGCGCTGGCTCGACAAGCTGGGACAGGGCGACCTGATCGGCTCGGGCGCATCCGAGGTGGGCGAAGCCAAGGTCGGCAGTTTTTCCACCCGGCTCCGG
>CAIQMJ010000526.1 GCA_903872875.1 uncultured Variovorax sp. | reverse complement strand
CTGATCCACGAACACAAGGTCGGCACCGAGATTTTCGTGACGGTCGCGACGCTGGTGGCTGTCTTCGGCGGCGAGACGGTCGCCGGTGCCGTGTTGATGGTCATCATCCTGATCGCCGAGTTCATTGCCGAACTCAACACCGACCGCGCCCGAGCGTCGATCAAGTCGCTTATCGGCTCGGTGCCGCAGGTGGCGCTCCTGCGCACCGACTCCGGCGAGCGATCGGTGCCGATCGGCGAGCTGAAGATCGGCGACGTGGTGCTGGTGCGCCCGGGCGAGAAGATCCCCGTCGATGGTCGCGTGGTCGGCGGCCAGGGTTCGGTGAACGAAGCGCCGATCACCGGTGAGAGCGTGCCGAAGGACAAGGGCATCGACGCGCAGGTCTTCGCCGGCACCGTGGTCGATTCCGGTGCGCTGGACATCCGCACAGAGCGGCTTGGAACCGACACCACCTTCTCCCGAATCATCGCCCTCGTCGAAACCGCCGAGTCCGAAGCCGCCCCAGTGCAGAAGCTCGCCGACAAGGTGGCGGCTTGGCTGATCCCGGTGGTGTTCGTGTTCCTGATCGTCGTCTACCTCGTCACCCACGACGTGCGCACGATCGTCACGCTGATGATCTTCACGTCGCCCGCCGAGCTGGGTCTGGCGACACCGCTGGTGATGATCGCGGCGATCGCGCGGGCGGCACGCACCGGCATCCTGATCAAAGGCGGCATCTACCTGGAGACGCTGGCCAAGGTCGATGTGATGGTGTTCGACAAGACCGGCACCCTCACGGCGAACCGCCCCGAGGTGGTGGAAGTCTCTTCGCGCAACACCGCGTTCGACGAGAACACGTTGCTGCGACTCGCTGCGGCAGCGGACCGACGCTCGGCCCACCCGCTCGCCAAGGCGGTCGTGGATGCGGCCAACCGCGAAGGCATCGCCGTGCCCGAGCCCGAGTCCTTCGACCAACTGCAGGGCCGGGGTGTCCGAGCCGCCGTCGAAGGTCGCGTCGTGCTGGTGGGCAATGCCGCGCTGCTGCGCGAGAGCGGGGTCGCACTCGAAGCAGCCGTCGAAGACGGCGGGCGCACGCCGGTGCATATCGCGGTCGATGGCCAGTTCGCGGGCGTGATCTTCATCGCCGATACGCTGCGCCCGGGTGCCAGGGAATCACTGGCGGAACTCAAGGCCAGCGGCGTCAAGCGCATCGTGATGCTGACCGGCGACAACGCGGCCACTGCCAAGGTCATCGCCGCCGAACTTGGCATCGACGAGGTGCGTGCCGAGTTGATGCCCGAAGACAAGGTCTCGGCGATTGCGGAACTGCAGGGCCAGGGCCACCGCGTAGCGATGGTGGGAGACGGCATCAACGATGCCCCCGCGCTGGCGAAGGCCGACGTAGGCATCGCGATGGGCGGCGGCGGCACGCAGGCAGCGCTCGAAGCGGCCGACATCGCGCTGATGACCGACGACCTCGGCAAGATCGCTGCAGCCCGTGCCATTGCCCGCCGCGCCTACCGCACCGTGCAGGAGAACCTGTTCGTCGGCGTCGGCGTGGTGCACGTGCTAGGCATCACCGCGGCCCTGCTGGGCTGGATCGGCCCGATCCAGGCGGCGATCATCCACCTGGGCCCAGATATTCTGGTGTTCGTCAACTCGGTCAAGTTGCTCAAGGTTCGCATCAAAGGCGCGTAGATGGCTCTTTCCCGCGCCACTTCGGAAGTTCGGTTTCACAAACCTGTGAAATACTTTGGTTGCGAATAGCGCATTGAGATTCGCCCCGATACCCATGTCCCGCACCAGAAACCCCTCAACCCTTTCACGCCGCCCCCTGGGCGGTGTGAGCGGCGCATGGTGGTTTGCGCGGTGGCTGATCGTGCTGGTGGTGGCGTTCGACCTCTTGAGCGCGCCGTTCCACCACCACCATCACGATGGGGTCGAAGGACAGCTGGAGTTCGCGACGGCACACGCTTCGCTGGACGACAGTGATGCACACGTGGAGTCCGATGAGCACTCGCTGGTGTCGCACGCCACGATGGCGATCCGGATCGACCCGTCGCGGTTGGCGCAGCTCCCCCCCACTGACAACGCCGAGGTAAAGATTGCGCTCGTTTCGGTGGCTCAACTCCTGGCTGCCGTCGATGAACTGCCTCCCCCGCAGCGGCGGCCCGACCGGTCCCGCCCCGACTTTCGTTCTCACCGAAGCCTGCCGCCTGCCAGCCGCGCTCCCCCGCTCCACGCCTGAGACCTCTTCTTAGCGCCGCCCCGG